>JANXAX010000439.1 GCA_025062175.1 Anaerolineae bacterium
TGCTGATGACCCAATTGCCATCGATGGGGACACCGGGAAGAGAACGGGGACGTGCACCAGTGGCGATGATGATGTTGCGCGTGTTGAGCAGCTGTTCTCCTACTGCCACCTGGGTGGGGCTCTTGATCGTGGCCGTTCCCTCGATTACCTCGATACCGTTCTTGCGCATCAGGAACTGCACGCCCTTGACCAGCCGTCCGCTCACCTGACGGCTGCGCTGTTGTGCCGCAGCGTAGTCCACTTTAAGCGTGCTGGTATCGAAGGAAAACCCGAACACTTTGCCTTGCCCGAGCAGACGGATGACCTCAGCGTTGCGCAACAGCGCTTTGGTGGGGATGCATCCCCAGTTCAAGCACACGCCGCCCAGCGCCTCTCGTTCCACGAGGGCGGTCTTGAGCCCCAGCTGGCGCGCTCGAATAGCTGCGACGTAGCCTCCTGGCCCACCACCGATCACAACCACATCGTAGGGTTCATTGGATGCCATAGCTTCTACCCTGCCTTTGCTCTTCTATGGGTTGATGCACTAAGCAAGGTGAGAGTATAGCATAGCCGGGATGGCACACCAAATCCCTAGGGATTCTGTTGTAGGAAGCAGAGAATGCCATTGACGATGCCGCGCGCGATCATACGCGGACGACGCACAATATAAGCGTAATCCTCGAGCATGAAACCGATCTCGATAATCGCTCCGGGTGTATAGGGGTCGATTTCGTGAAAGGCATGGTAGTTGGTCATGTTGTCGGTGATGCTATTCGGATGGCGCGGCAGGCCGGTGACTGCCTCGTATTCACGATACAGACATTCCACCAGGCGGTCTTCTGCCTCGGGAATGGCACTGTGGGTAACCCGTGCGACTTTGAAGCCGCTGGCGCCGGGCACTTCACATGAGTCGGCATGGATGGAAACCAGTGCATCGGCGCGATAACCTTTCAGGCGCGTATCAAATTCTTCCAACAGGTCCACCTGATAGCCCTGCTGGCTGAGCAGCTCGACCACGATCCGGACAACTGCCATGTTGACCTCGGCCTCGGTCAGGCCGTTGGGACAGACGGCGCCGGGATCATAACCCGCATGGCCGGCGACAATCCCCACACGCCGGGAACTGGGAACATCATCTGCCGAGACAATAGATGCAAGATCGTGGGTTGCGTGGTCAGCCATGGGAACAAGGAGTCGGTCGCTGTGCGTGGGGGGAAGGACATTGGATTCACTCAGGGTGGGCCGAGCTGTCAAGGCCGGCGCTGGGGTGGAGGACAGATTTTCACGCACCACCAGCCACACACTGAGCGCAACCGCCGACATCAGTGACAAGCCGGCCAGCGACAACATCAGTTGTGCGGCAATGAGGAGAACACGCCGCCGCAGCGGCCCACCAACCGTCCTTCTGCGTGAGACCACGGTGCAATTTTACCATAACGAAGCGCCTGGGACAATTTCGGTGTGCTAACGCTTAGATGCATTTCATTGGAGGTGAATGGGAGCAGCAATCCGTCCGAAAGGGTGGCAACTGACGTCACGCCGGATGGGTATGCTGCCGACATTCCTCTGTCGGGACGCTGCCACCCCCGTCCGCGTCGGCGGATGGTCGGCTGCGGGCCTGTGAGCGGCGATTTCAGTCAATCTGACCCATAACCCTATTCCACCTCTCTCCAAAGAGATGCGCCTTATCATGGATATATCACGTCTGCGCTATTTTTATATCGGGCGCAAGTCTTCCACCACCAGTTGCAGAGAACAGCGCCCGTTATAATCGTTGACATCCAGACGGTACGCCACGTCTATCCGCTCGCCGACCGCCTCGTACCAATCTGCCCGACGGAAAGCAAGTGCCTCCCATTCCTGCTTGCCGTCGTGTAGGGTGAGCTTAAGATGTTGTCCATCGCTTCCGATACATTGCTTGCGCCGCACTATCATCCCTTCAGTGACGAAGAGGGGCTCCGGATTGCCACAGCCGAAGGGCTGCAACTGCTCGATGTGTTCCAAAATACTTAACCCCGGTTGTGCCTGGGCGTTCACCGGCACGTCGCGCTTGATCATACGCATGGTCAGCACATCTT
>JANXAX010000043.1 GCA_025062175.1 Anaerolineae bacterium
GGATCCCGACTGCTCAGCAGAGCGCCGCGCATGCTCGCCAGCGCGTCGAGCATCACTCTGTCATAGTCCACCAGCGATGCGAGCAGTGTGCGCTTCATCCCCCACCACTGTGGTGTCCTCTCTCAGGAGAGCTGCTGGCCCGCTCGCAGGAAGAGGAGCACAGCCATCACCCGCGGATTACGCTCCGCCTCGGCAGTTAACCCGAGCTTGCCGAAGATGTTGTTGACGTGGCTTTCCACAGTGCGTTCGCTAATGCACAGCTTGCGCGCAATGCTGATGTTGGTGTAACCCTCCGCCATCAAGCTGAGCACTTCCAACTCGCGGCTGGTGAGGTCTTTGAAATGCGAATCCGGTGAGGCAGAAGCGAGGCGGATCAGTTCATCCTGGATCTCGGGTGCTAGGATAGCGCCGCCCTCGGCCACCACCTGGATGGCCCGGTGCAGTTCCTCTGGCTCGCTGAGCGTCGTCTTGAGCAAATAGGCTTTGCCAGCGGTGCCGTTGCGCAGAAATGCCTCGGCGTATTGGCGTTCGCTGTAGTGCGAGAAGAGCACCAGACCAGTGCGCGGGGCAAACGCACGGATGCGCTCCGCCGCCTGAATCCCATTCAGCTTGGGCATCTGAATGTCGAGCAGCACCACGTCCGGGCGCAGACGCTGCGCCGCTTCCACCGCGGCTTCGCCATCCGCCACAGCCCCGACCACCTGGATGTCGGGCATCTCGCTTAATACATTGACATAAGTATCCCTGAGGATCTTCTGATCCTCGGCGACCAACACACTGATGGGCGACATCGCATCCCTCCCTTCCGCGCAGTGTGTTCCACCTCTTTTTCTTTCTCCTAAAACAAATTGTATGTCGAGAGGATGAAATAGCCAAAGCGCAGCTGAAATCATCTCTTGAGGCCAAGACCGATGCTCGTACGAGCGGCGTCAACCGCTCGCGGATGATCACGATGTAGATCCGGGGGCGTGGCGCGCGCGACGCGCATTGTGCCGCGTGCATTGGCAGGCGGCTAGTTCTCCCGCGGAGCAGAGAGATAGCATCTTCAAGTCTCTAGCACTGAGTGCGCGCACTCTGTTTATTTGGTTTTCCTTGCGGCGCGGGCTTATAATCACCCTTCGCTGTTTTGCAGCGCGGATGACAAACGTGAGCAAAAGCGAGTTTCGCGTCGCGACCGCATATACTTACAACCGTTCTGGCCCGCTGCGCTGGATCATCTCACACGCGCGGCGCTATCCATTGTTCCTGCCCGGCCTATTGATCGCTTCCATCGTGAACAACCTGTGCTACGGCTATATTCAGGTGCTGGTCGGCGAAGCATTCGACTTGATCACCAGCGCCGACTGGACCATCACAGTGTTGGGTGGTTTGGCACTGAGCATCCTGGCAGTGGCACTCGTACAAGGTGCGATGGCACTGGCGCGCAATTATTCGGTCGAGTTTCTGGCCCAGCGGATCGAGCGCGATGCGCGCGATGAGCTCTACCTCAGCCTGCTAGGCAAGAGCCAGACGTTTCACAGCCGTCAGCGCGTCGGCGACATCATGGCACGTGCCACCAACGATGTGCGCGCCCTCAACCTGATGTTCAGCCCCGGGTTGATGCTCATCGTCGACTCGGCCATGGCTATCCTGATGCCCCTCTTACTCATTGGCCGCATCCACGTGACGCTGCTGCTGGTGCCGTGCATCTTCTTGGTGATGTTGGGCGTCACCGTGTGGGACTACACACGCCGCCTGGCGCCGGTCAGCATCGCGCTGCGCGACCAGTTCGGCATCTTGAACGCCGGCCTGGCCGAGGCAATCGGCGGCATCGAGGTGGTCAAAGCGAACGTGCGCGAGCGCTACGAGTGGGATAAGTTCACGCGCAATGCACGCCGCTACCGGGATCTATTCGTTCAGCAGGGCGAGATCCAAGCACTCTACTGGCCGCTGCTGGCGTTCAGCATCGCTTGGGGCGCCGGCTTCCTCCATGCGTTGCTCATCTGGCGGGATGGCGTCATCACCCTGGGGCAGGTGGTAGCGTTTATGGGGCTGATGGAGACCTTCCACTTCGCCACGTACATCAGCCTCTTCTCCTTCAACCTGGTGCAGATGGGTATCGCCGCTGCCAAGCGCATCCTGGAGATGATCAACACCGAGACCGAGCTGGACGAAAACGTCGGCGGGGTCGCCCAACCAATACGCGGGCAAGTGACCTTCGAGAACGTCACCTTCAGCTACAACGGCGCACCGGTGCTGAAGAACATCAGCTTCACCGTCCATCCGGGCGAGACAGTCGCCATCGTCGGACAGACCGGCTCGGGCAAGACCACGCTCACCAAGCTGATCAACCGCACATTCGATGTGCAAAGCGGACGCGTGTTGATCGATGGCATCGATGTGCGCGACTGGAACCTGGACGCGTTGCGCTCGCAGATCTCCACCATCGAGCAGGATGTCTTTCTCTTTTCGCGTTCGATCGCTGAGAACATCGCCTTCGGCTGCGCCGATGCCACCCAGGAGGAAATCGAGCGTGCCGCACGTGATGCCCAGGCACATGACTTCATTATGGCGTTTAAGGACGGCTATGCCACACAGGTGGGCGAGCGCGGCGTGACCCTTTCCGGCGGGCAACGGCAGCGCATCGCTATCGCGCGCGCGTTTCTCACCCGTCCGCGCATTCTCATCCTGGACGACAGCACCAGTGCCATTGACAGCGCTACCGAAGACCAGATTCAGCGCGCCATCCGGCGCATCAGCCGCCAGCAGACCACCTTCCTCATCACCCACCGCGTGAGTCAGATCCGTTGGGCGGATCGCATTTTGGTGCTGCGGCGCGGCGAGCTGGTGGCCCAGGGCACGCACGAAGAACTATTGCAACGTAGCCCGGACTACCGGCGCATTTTTGCTCAGTATGTCAGGGAACGCACCCCACATCCCGCACTGCTGGGGGAAAGCGACAAAAGCGGATAATCGATTCCCCCGGCGACGGCTGGCAAGGGGCACTTCAATCGGATGCATGCATAGGAGCGCATAGAACCTTATGGGTTTCATTCTCGACGGACTCGACACCGAAGCATACGACCGTCAATATTCGGATCGGGAGTTGCTGCGGCGTATCCTCACCTACTTCCGACCACACACTGGGCAGTTAGTCGCGGTGGTGCTCGGCATCGTGTTCTCCTCGGCGGCAAACAGCTTCGGCACCATCCTGGTGGCGCGGGTGATCGACCTGGCCGCGCAGGAACCCACCGTCTTGCGGCTGGTGCTGCTGAGCGGGGCGGTGGTATCGCTCGGCGTGGCAGGCTGGTTCTTCAACTACATCCAGCAACACTTCAACGCGCACATGGTGGGCGATGTCGTGTTGCGCCTGCGCCAGGATGTCTTTGCCGCCACTATTGGCCATGACATGTCCTTCTTCGACGAGTTCGCCTCGGGCAAGATCGTCAGCCGTGTCACCTCGGACACGCAGGATTTCTCCGAGGTCGTCGCACTGGTCACCCGCCTGCTGGGGCAGATCGTGATGGTGGTGATCTTGCTTGTCTGGTTGCTCGCCATCAACGTCTGGCTGACGCTGCTGCTGGTGGCTATGGCGCCGCTGGCTGTGTTCATCGCCTTGCGCTTCCGCCACATTGCCCGGCGCGTCACCCAGAACGCCCGCCGCGTCACCGCTACCATCAACGCCCAAATCGAGGAGTCGATCTCCGGTATCCACGTCGCCAAGGCGTTTCGCCAGGAGAGCGCCTTATATGCCACTTTTGCGGACAATAACCGGCTGGCCTATCGCGTAGGGCTGCAGCGTGGGCTGGTGCTCAACACCATCTTCCCGGTGATGGAGATGACCTCGGGCTTTGGGATCGCCTTGTTGGTTTACACAGGGGGTCTGGTGGTCCAAGTGGGCGGCATCAGTCCGGGGGAATGGTATCTGTTTATGCTGGCAGCGAGCTACTTCTGGTGGCCGATGCTCAGCATCGCCTCGTTCTGGAGCCAGTTCCAGGACGGCCTTTCGGCGGCCGAGCGCGTGTTCGCGCTGATCGACGCCTCGCCCAAGGTGCACCAGATCGCCGCTGAGCCGGTGGAACACCTAGAGGGCAAGATCGAATTTCGCCACGTCTGTTTCCAATACACCGATCAGGAGACGGTGCTGCACGACTTCAACCTGACCATCTGGCCTAAGGAAACCGTTGCGCTGGTGGGGCACACCGGCGCAGGCAAGAGCAGCATCGCCCGTCTGATCGCCCGTTTTTACGAGTTCCAAGAGGGGCAGATCCTGGTGGATGGACGCGACATCCGCCGCCTCGATTTGCAACAATACCGGCGCCACATCGGTCTGGTGCCCCAAGAACCCTTCCTCTTCTCCGGCACGGTGCGCGAGAACATCCGCTATGCACTGCCAGAGGCGAGCGATGAGCAGGTGTTGCAGGCTGCCCGGCAGATCGGCTATGGCGACTGGCTGGACGACCTGCCCAACGGATTGGACACCGACGTCGGCGAGCGCGGGGCGAACCTCTCGATGGGGCAACGCCAGCTGGTCGCGCTGGCACGCGTGCTGCTCAAGAACCCGGCCATCCTTATCCTGGACGAGGCGACCGCCAGCATCGATCCTTTCACCGAGGCGCAGATCCAGGCCGGCCTGGAGACGATCATGCGCGACCGCACCGCTATCGTGATCGCGCATCGCCTGTCCACCATCCGTCACGCCGACCGCATCATCGTGCTGGAGCGCGGGCGTATCATCGAAGAGGGCACCCATGAGACGCTTCTGGCACGCGGGGGATACTATGCCGAGTTGTACAACACCTATTTCCGCCATCAGTCGCTGGAATATATCGAGAGCATCGGGTTGATCCAATGAGCTGCGCAGAGCCAGTGGACTTCCCCCCCGACTATCGGCGCAAATGGTACATTATGGCCGCGGTGGCCATGGGCACCTTTCTGGCGACGATCGATGCCAGCATCGTCAACGTCGCCCTGCCCACGCTGGTGAGTGCTTTCGAGAGCGAGCTGGCGATTGTGCAATGGGTGGTGCTGGCATACCTGCTGGCCGTAGCTACGCTGATGCTCGCGGTCGGCCGCCTGGCAGACATGTTCGGCAAGAAGCCGCTCTATAGCGGCGGGATGATCATCTTCACGCTGGGTTCGCTGGCGTGTGGGTTGTCCACCTCGATCTACATGCTGATCGCCTTTCGGGTGCTTCAGGCAGTCGGCGCGGCGATGGTGGCCGCGCTGGGGCCGGCGATCATCACCGAGGCCTTTCCCCCCACCGAGCGCGGCCGTGCGCTGGGCATCAGCGGCGCCACCGTGTCGGTGGGCATCGTGCTCGGACCAGCCTTGGGCGGCATTCTGTTGCATTATCTCTCCTGGCACTGGATTTTCTTCGTCAACCTGCCGGTGGGGATCGCCGGTGTGCTGCTTGTGACGCGCTTTGTGCCGCGCCGGATACCGCCCGGTGGACAACGCTTCGACTTCGCCGGCGCCGCCACGATGTTCCTCAGCTTGCTGAGCCTGCTGCTAGCGTTGACGTTCGCACAGCGCCTCGGCTTCACCGCACCGCCCATTCTGATTTTGTTGGCCGGATTCTGTGTCTTCCTGTGTGCCTTCATCCTCATCGAACGCCATAGCACCCAGCCGATCGTGGATTTCAGCCTGTTCGGGAGTGCCCTGTTCAGCATCAACCTGATCACAGGGTTTATGACCTTCGTGGCGGTCGCCGGGACGCTCATCCTGATGCCGTTCTATCTGCAGGGCATCCTGGGTCTTGACGCGCTGCAGACGGGCATGTTGCTCGCCGTCCATCCCATCGCAATGGGTCTGACGGCGCCGTTATCCGGTGCTCTTTCGGATCGTGTGGGCGTGCGACCGATTGTAGTGGTGGGATTGCTCACCCTGGTGGGGGGCTATGTTGCGGTGGGGTCGCTTGACGCGCATACCACGCCGCTGGGCTATGCGCTGCGCCTGCTGCCAGTGGGTTTGGGCATGGGCATCTTTCAGTCGCCCAACAACAGCGCCATCATGGGGGCGGCGCCGCGTGCCCACTTGGGTGTGGCTTCCAGCATCTTGGCGCTGACGCGCACCCTAGGGCAAACGGTGGGCACCTCGGTGTTGAGCGCCGTATGGGCCGGACGTGCAATGGCTTACGTCGGGGATGTCATTCCGGGAGGCGCCACCACAGCACCGTCCCAGGTGCAGATCGCTGCGCTGCACGATACACTCTACATCGTGGTTGTCTGGATGGTGTTTGGATTGGCACTGAGCATTTACGCCCTATGGCGCGAGCGCGCACAGGTGGCACAGCGTCTGGCAACCGGACAGTAGCGGCTGCTTGTCGAGGTTGTTACCCCAAACGACGGACAGCCCGGCGAAAGTCTCTAGTCCATTCGTGGTATCGCCATTCTGACACGCCAGGGCAAGCACCTGCCTAAGAAAACAATGGCGTGCGGCCACCCAACTTCGGTCAAAAAGCGGATAGCCTTGCTACAGCAGGTCTATGTTGTCCATTTTCAACTCTTTAAGGCCGAATGACGGGTGCCGGCAGAATACCTCGGCTGACCACCAGATGGCTGACACCAGCCCAATGCCGGTCACTGTGTTAGGATGATGAATAAGAGCGGCAGTCTCATCTCAATACGCGAGAAGCCGCTCCTTTGTTCCGGTGGCACCTGTCGGAAGAAATGCTGCGTCCTCCTTGAATAACTTCTGGCGGATCAAGGAAGCCAGCGTCTCCGGATCTCGTGAACATCCAGTATGACCACACGGCCCTTCTACAGAATAAAGGCTATTATCTCCGTCTTGTGCGATACTCTCACCGTAAACGGCTGCGGCAATGATGTCAGCCAACCGCACTGCCTTGGATCACGATAATATCTCGCCCCTGGTGCAGGTTGAACAACATTTCTTTCCTGGCAACGCATCCTCCATTGACAAGAATGGCCAGCGAAGGCATCACCGCGCTCAAGGCAGCGGCCAGTGTAAACGTAGGTATACATATCACGATCATGCAAAGTCAAGCTATTCGCGAGAAAGTCGAAACAGGATATTGAAAAAGTCCGCTGAACCCCCGGTTGTGCAGATAAGTGCTGGATTGCCCAGCCCCCATTTCTCAGGCATAATCGCCTGTCAAACGGGTATGCGGGATCACCTTGTGGTGAGGACATCTTGTAAGCGAGGAAGATAGTGATGGAAGAGATATCTACAGCTGTACCCAGCAAGCGAGAGCGGCTGCAAGAGCTGCTGCGTGCGATGGCGCGGGTGGCAGTGGCCTATTCAGGGGGCACGGACAGCACGTTGCTGCTCAAAGTGGCGTGTGATGTCCTGGGGCACGAACATGTGCTCGCTCTGACCGCCGTCTCGCCCAGCCAACCGGCGAGCGAGCGCGAGGAGGCAGGCGCCCTGGCGCGACACATCGGGGTGCGCCACGCCTTGATCGAAACGCATGAGCTGGACGACGCGCGCTATGTCGAAAACACGCTGGAGCGCTGCTACTTTTGCAAGCGGGTCATATTGGAAGCGTTGATACGCTATGCCTCCCGTGAGGGCTTTAATGTCGTGGTAGATGGCGCCAACGCAGATGACCTGCATGACCATCGTCCGGGCAGTCGCGCTGCCCGGGAGTGGGGGGTGCGCAGCCCTTTGCAGGAGGCTGGCCTGACCAAAGCCGAGATCCGCGAGTGGGCGCGCGCACTGGGACTGCCCAATTGGGATAAGCCCGCGGCGGCATGTCTGGCGTCGCGTGTGCCCTATGGCACGCCCATCACCGCCGAGCTGCTGCGCCGGATCGAACAGGCTGAAGCGGCTGTGCGCCGGCTAGGTGTGCGTCAATTGCGGGTGCGCCATCACGGCAATCTGGCGCGCATCGAGGTGGAACCGCCCGATTTTGTCACCATTCTGGAGCGTCGCGCCGAGGTTATCCAGGCACTGCGCGCTTTAGGATATGCGTATGTGACACTCGACTTAGCCGGATATCGTTCGGGGAGTATGCACGATGCGTATCGCCTACTTTGATTGCATTGCCGGCGCCAGCGGCGACATGATCTTGGGCGCCCTGGTGGATGCCGGCCTCTTAATGGAGACTTTGCGCGCCGAGCTGGCCAAGCTGCCGATCGACGAGTTTGAAATCATTCACCGTCGCGAGGTCAAGCAGGGCTTCAGCGCCACCAAAGTGGAGGTGCAGGTGACCAATCAGCCCCCTTCACGACATCTGACCGACATCGAAAGAATCGTGATGGAGAGCACATTGGCTCCTGTGGTGAAAGAGCGCGCGCGGCAAATCTTTCGGCGCATTGCGCGCGTAGAAGCGGCTATTCATGGTGTCGCGTTGGAGCAGGTGCACCTGCACGAGCTGGGCGGCGTCGACACCATCATCGATGTCGTCGGGACGCTGGTTGGTCTGGACGCTTTGGGTATTGAACACGTGTTCGTTTCGCCATTGCCATTGGGACGCGGTTGGGTGCAGGGCGCGCACGGGAAGATCCCGCTGCCGGCGCCGGCTACATTGGGGTTGCTCATCGATGCGCCGGTTGTGGGCAGCCCGCTGGAAGCCGAGCTGGTGACACCCACCGCGGCGGCACTTTTCTCTACCCTGGCCACGTCCTTCGGGCCGATCCCGGCGATGCGGTTGCAGCGGGTCGGCTATGGCGCCGGCACCCTCGAGCTGCCGATCCCCAACATCCTGCGCGTGCTCATCGGCAGTGCCCCAGACGAGTTACATGCCGCGACAGAGACGCTGGTGATGCTCGAGACCAACATCGACGACATGAACCCGGAGTTCTATGAGCACGTGATGGAGCGTCTGCTGGATGCAGGCGCTCTCGACGTCTTTCTCACCCCGGTGCAGATGAAAAAGGGCCGTCCGGCCAGCGTGATCAGCGTGCTCTGCCATCCGAATGACGTGAACCGGTTGACCCAAATCCTGTTTGCCGAGAGCACAACGCTGGGTGTGCGCCAGTATGAGGTCAAGCGCCATTGCCTGCCACGCTCCATCGAAGCGGTGGAAACGCCTTACGGCATCGTGCGGGTGAAGGTGACGCGCTGGGATGAAACCCGGACGCGCGTCAAGCCGGAGTATGAGGATTGTCGCCGCCTGGCTGAGCAACACAACATTCCTTTGCGCGAGGTCTATCGCGCTGCGGAAATGGCCGCACAACACCTGGTGCGTTAAGCTTATGGGCGCGCAAAGCGTGTGCGCAGCACATCGAGCAAGGTGGGTCTTCCGATCTCCTGGAGTTCGTAGTACACCCGCTGCATCGGATGGCGCACGTGCTGCAACACGCGACATAGGTTCACCGGCGTGGCAGCGATCACCACGTCGCAGGGTGTGGCGTTGATCGTCGCTTCCAAGTCCTTGATCTGTTGCTCGCCGTAGCCCATAGCGGGCAACAACGGGCCCATATGAGGGTATTTGCGGAATGTCTCGGCGATGCTGCCCACCGCGTAGGGCCGCGGGTCGACCAGCTCCGCCGCGCCAAAGCGTCTGGCTGCCACCACGCCGGCGCCGTAGCTCATCTCGCCGTGCGTCAGCGTCGGGCCATCCTCGACCACCAGTGCACGCTTGCCCCGTATGGCGCTCGGGTCCGCGACGTAGATGGGCGATGCCGCATCGATGACGATCGCTCGTGGCGCCAGCAGCTCGATGTTGGCCCGCACGCGGGCAGTCTGCGCCAGGTCGGCGGTGTCGATCTTGTTGATGATCACTACGTCCGCCATGCGCAGGTTAGTCTCGCCGGGATAATAGCTTAGTTCATGGCCAGCGCGATGCGGGTCGGTGACCACGATGCTCAGATCCGGTCTGAAGAACGGCCAGTCGTTGTTGCCCCCATCCCAGACGATGATATCCGCCTCCTGCTCCGCCTGGCGCAGGATTGCCGCGTAGTCCACACCAGCGTAGACGACCGTGCCGCGTTCCAGGTGGGGCTCATATTCCTCGCGTTCTTCAATGGTGCACTGATGACGATCCAGGTCGGCGAAGTCGGCGAAGCGCTGCACCGCCTGACGTGCCAGGTCACCATAGGGCATCGGGTGACGCACCACCACGATCCGCCAGCCTAACTGGCGCAAGATCTCACAGACGCGGCGGGTGGTCTGGCTTTTGCCGCTGCCGGTGCGCACGGCGCCAACCGCTACCACTGGGCGCACGCTGCGCAACATGGTGGCATTCGGGCCCAGCAGACGGAAGTCGGCGCCCAGCGCCAGCACCAGCGATGCCTTGTGCATCACATACTCATGGGAGACGTCCGAGTAGGCAAAAATCACTTGGTCGGCGTGCAGCTCGCTCACCAATTGGGCCAGATGTTCCTCGGGATAGATGGGGATGCCGTGGGGATATAGCGGGCCGGCCAGCTCGGGTGGATAGATACGATGTTCAATGTTGGGGATTTGAGTGGCCGTGAACGCGACCACTTCATAGTTCTCATCGTCCCGGAATACCATATTGAAATTGTGAAAGTCGCGCCCGGCTGCGCCCATGATGATGACGCGTGTGCGGCATGTCATGTCTGGCCTCCTTCTGATGGATGGGACAAGGCACTTGCGTTGCAAAGATGGTTCGTCATCGGAGCGAGAGCTCGGCCGTACACAGGATGCGATGGAGTGAGACGCATCGACATGTAGTGGGCGAGATTCATGCCGCTGATTCTATGCGGTCATCGGCCGCGGCTGGCGCTTGCGGTACATAATGCGGGAGAGGACGACACCCAGCTCATACAACACCAGCAACGGCGCCATCACCAGGGTCATGTTCACCGGATCCACGGTGGGCGTAATCACGGCAGCGACGACGGCGATCAACACAATCGCGTAGCGGCGAAACTTGCTGAGGGCCTGGGGCGTGATGATGCCGATGCGCGACAGAAATGCGACGATCAGCGGCATCTCGAACGAAGCACCAATCCAGAGCATCATCCGTGTGACGAAGCCAAAATAGGTGCTGGGGCGCGGTTTGGTGGGAATACCCAGAAAGTTGATCAGGAAGGGCACAGCCACGGGCAGCATCAGGAAATAGCAGAACAACACCCCGCCGATGAAGAGCACGGTCGCGCCGGGGAGCACATACCATAGCATTCGTCGCTCGCTCTTGGTCAACCCTGGGACAATGAAAGCGAGCACCTGATATAGCACGAAGGGCATCGCGATGGTCACCCCCGCCAACAGGGAGACGCGCATAAACACTCCCATGTTTTCGGTGACGTCGATCGCTTCCAGTGCCATGCGGCCGCCGATGGGGATGGCCAGGATGTCGATGAGATAGTCGGAGAAGATGAAACCGATCGCAGTGGCAATCACCAAGGACAGGACGATGCGGATCAGCCGGTCGCGCAGCTCCTTCAGATGTTCTAGCAGGGTCATGCGCGGGCCGAGTTCATCCTCGGCTTCCGCGGTTTCCGTGTTCTCCGACGTGATCAGCTCTTCACTGGTTGCCATGCTCGGGGTCGCCATCCGCTGGTGAGGCCACGGGCGGCACCGGATCGTTCACATCTGCGGGAGGTGCAACAGGGCTGGCCTCGGTCGCTGCCGGGGTGGATGCCGCCATCTCGGGCGGCGAGGTAATTTCTTCTGCTGCGGGTGCTTCGCGGGTCTCCAATGCTTGCTCTGCTCCTAGGGGAGTGGCAGAGATGGGGAGCACATCGGCCGCACGGCCGTCCGGGGCGGTGACCGCCGTCGGCAGCGAGACCGCCGTACTCCCGCCAGGGGGTTTGGCATTGCCCGGTTGTGCCGCGGCAGCAGGAGTGAGTGAGGCGGTTAATATGCGCTCGGCATCCGCCTTGGCCGCTTGCAAGGGTTCGGTCAGCGCTTGGCGCAGGTCCTTCTTCTCCCCTTCGAGCTCCGCGGCGGCGCTTAACTCCTCCTGCCACTGGGCCGCCACCATACGAGACATCTCATGGAGCTGCCGATAGACCTTGCCTATCTGGCGCGCGACGTGTGGCAGTCGCTCCGGACCGACAAAGATCAAGATAAACACCAACATGACCAGTAGCTCAAGCGGGCCAACGCCCAGAATGTCCATTCAGCAATTACCTAGTTCTGCCAGTTTTCCCCCATCATAAGATTGGGAGGAAAGTTAGACAAGTCAGGCGGAGATTTCTGATCTGTTTTCCGATTTGTTTTCCAATTTGTTTTGCGATTTGTTTTCCGATTTGTTTTGCGATTGATCTGGTCAGCATAGCGGTTGACCAACGTGCCCAACACACCGTTTACAAAGCGCGGCGAGCTATCGCTGCCAAACATCTTCGCCAGCTCGACAGCCTCGTCGATCGCCACTTTGAAAGGGGTATCATCCGGTGCGTACAGTATCTCGAAGATCGCGATGCGCAGGATGTTGCGATCGATCACGGCGATTTGCTCCACCGGCCACTCGGGCGCCAGCTTCGCGATCAATCGGTCAATGCGTCGTTTGTGATCCAACACCCCCTCGACCAGCAAGAAGGCAAACGCGGCTCCGGCCCGTGGCAAGGGATGCTGCTTGAGGCGGCATCCCAATACATATTCGGGAGCATGACGGGTCATATCCAGTTCATACAGAGCCTGGAGCGCAACCATGCGCGCGTGGCGCCGTCCCTTTATCATGTCGGACCCTCCTTTCTTTCCGTGGCAGAGAAACCGGAAAACTCTCAAGCCGCCCGAGCCGCCGGTGTGTCGACGTCCTGGATGTGAACGTGAACAGCCTTCACCTCCGTGCCGATCAAGTTCCGGATGGCGCGGCTGACTTCACTTTGCAGCCGCTGTCCTAGCTCCATCAAGTTCGCCTGCATTTCCGCCACGACATACAATTCCACGGTGACGGCT
>JANXAX010000440.1 GCA_025062175.1 Anaerolineae bacterium
CATATGCCGCGTGCTCGTGCACACGGCTCGGTCTGGTCCTCACCCTTCCCTAGAGATGAGATGCATCTCGACAGGGCCTGCCCGCCTCACTTCAGTACGCGCCAGTTGAGCGCGTCCCAAGTGAGCGAATCATTGGGGTTAATCACCAGGTTTTGGATCTTGGACGAGATCGCATGGGTCTCGGTGAAATAAACCAGATACAACATAGGGCGCCGCTCGGCTAAGAGGCGTCCGAGCTGGCAAAACGTGTTGCGCCGTTCCAGCGGATCTACCTGGGTGAGTGCTTGTAACAGGAGACGATCCACTTCAGGGTCGGCGAAGCGCATCACATTGCCTCCCTGGCCGTTATCGGCCTTGCTGGGCACTGACCAAGAGGCATAGCGCCAGATCAGATAGTCGGTGGGGTCGGTGCCAGGATAACCATCATCCCACAGACTTACCTGGAACTGACCCGTGACTTCCATGCCTTTCTCTTCCCAGCCGCCCTGCAGATCGCGCGGACCGACGATCTCGGTCTGGACTCGGATGCCCAGCTCCTTCCACATTTGTGCGATCAGTTTCTGGGCTTTGATCAGGGTATCCCAGCTGTCTGGTGCCGTGAAGCGCACGGTCAGCGGGGTGTTATCCGGCACATTGGCGACGCCGTGTGCTTCCAAGACACCGTTGCCATCTAGGTCGAGCCAGCCTGCCTGGGCCAGCAACAGGCGCGCGGCATCGGGGTCATAAGCTGGCGCGGTGAGCTCTGGGCAGCTGGTCCAGCCGCGGAAGAACTCACTCCCCGCAGGCTGGGCGCGCCCGCCGAAGATTTCATCGGCCAGCCGTTCTCGGTCAATAGCCAGATCCAGCGCCTGACGCACCAATGGATCGGCCAGAGCAGGATTAGGGCCGGGCGGCATCGGCGTCGGCGTAGCCCGCCGACGCTTGGCCGGCGTAGGGGTGCTGACCGGCGGCGGCGGTTCAGCCAGATTGAAGGCAATACGCAGCAACCAACGAGATGGCAATGAAACAAACTGAAGGTCTGGAATCCTCGACAGAAACTTGAGCTGCTCCGGGTTCAGCCACAGGGCCATATGAGCGTCGCCATCGGCCAACATGTCACTGCGCACCAGACCATCCGCGACGATGGGGAAGACGAGGCGGTCCAGAAAAGGGCGTCCTGTCTGCCAGTAACGGGGGTTGCGCTCTAGGATGATATGCTTTCCCTTTTCCCAGCTCCGCAACACGAAAGGCCCTGTACCCACCGGCTGGGCATTACACGCCCAACCGAGCATCCATCCCAGATCACCACACGCATGCCGGGGGAAGATGCCAGCGCCGCGTCCGCCAAACTGCCCCCAGATGTTGGGATATGGCTCCCGGTAATGCAAAATCACGGTGAAATCATCCGGCGTTTCGACGCTGTCGATCAGCTCGACGCCGGTGACGTGTGCCAAGCGGTTGTTAGGATGATGCAGCGCTTCATAGGTGAAGAGGACGTCCTGGCTGGTGAAAGGCTGCCCATCAGACCACACAATGTGTTCACGCAACTTCCACGTAACGGTGAGGCCATCTGGCGAGATGCCACCATTTTCATAGGTGGGGAGCTCCTTTGCCAGCTTCGGGTAGAAAGTGCCATCCGGGGCTTGCTCCGCCAGCCCTTCATAGATCAGCTCGCCGAGAAGTTCCTCATAGCCGCTGTCGCTGAGATAGGCATTGAATCCAGGTGGATCTCGCGGGATTGGGATGATGGCCGTCATCAGGGAACCCGGCAAGGGTGGCAAGGCAGGAGGCGGGGCACCTGAGGCCGGTTGACATGCCGACAAAGCGACCGACAAGACAAACAGAAGGAGGAGAGCCCTGTTCACAGCGCGCTATACACCTTTACCGGGGTGGCTAACGGGATGTTTCCGCATCAGCCCCATAGCCTTGCCCCATCCCCCGGTAGGTGAATCCCAAGCGACGCATTTCTTCAGGATCGTAGAGATTGCGACCGTCGACAATGAAAGGATAGGCCATCAAGTCGCGGATGCGCGCCATATCCAGATGCTTGAACTCGTTCCATTCGGTG
>JANXAX010000441.1 GCA_025062175.1 Anaerolineae bacterium
GGTCTGGTCCATAAACTGCGAGAGCTGGCTGCTGCCGAAGAACTCGCGCATGGCCGCCACCACCGGGCGGATGTTGATCAGCGCCGTGGGGGTGACCTGCTCGGGGTCGCGGATCGACATGCGCTCGCGGATGACGCGCTCCATACGCAGCAGGCCGATGCGCAGCTGGTTCTGGATCAGCTCGCCCACCGTCTTCACACGCCGATTGCCCAGATGATCGATGTCATCTGGCGCCTCGTTGCCGTTGTTGACCAGGATCATGTGGGCCACGAGCTTGACCAGGTCGTTGGGCGTCAACGTGCGCTGGTTGAGCGATTCGTGCAGGCCCAGGCGGCGGGAGAGATGATACCAGGTCACCTTGCCGAACGGCCGTGCCGCCAAGTAGGCTTCCACCTCTTCGAGCGTCGCCGACTCGCGCCGGCTCAGGCGGCGGTAAAGCTGCACCAGCGCTTCGTCGACCGGCAGGTTGCGGACGCTCTGCACCAGCGCGACCGCCTCTGCACGGTCCATATCGGCCTCGGAAACCTCAAACAGGTCCAGCAGGTCGCCGAGCACGCCACCCACCTCTTGGCTGGTGTAGGGATCGAGGCGGCGGTTGAGCTTGTACCGTCCCACCTTGCCCAGGTCGTAGCGGCGCGGCGAGAAGAACAACGAATTGAGAAACGCCCGCGCGTTCTCCAGGGTGGGAGGATCGCCCGGCCGCAGCTTTTTGTAAAACTCCAGCAGCGCCTCCTCCACCGACTTGGTCGGGTCGCGCTCGATGGTCGCTTCAATGTAGCGATGGTCCGAATCCACGTCTTCCATCTCGAAGAGCCGGTAGAGCTCCTCGTCACTGCCATATCCCACCGCGCGCAACAGCACCGTGACCGGCAGCTTGCGCTTGCGGTCCACCTTCACCGAGATGACGTTGCGCTTGGACGTCTCGAACTCCAGCCACGCTCCGCGGTTGGGGATGAGCTTGGCGAAGCACAACAAGCGACCCGTGACCCGGTCCTCTTCCACGGTGAAGTACGCACCGGGCGAGCGGATCAGCTGCGAGACCACCACCCGTTCGGCACCATTGATCACAAAGGTGCCGTTGTCCGTCATCAGCGGGAAGTCTCCCATGAACACATCTTGGTCGATGATCTGACCCGTCTCTTTGTTGATCAGCCGCACCTTGACCCAGAGTGGGCTGGCGTACGTCATATCGCGCTCGCGGCATTCCTTTTCCGAGTACTTCGGCTCGTCGAAGCGATAATCAAGGAAATGCAGCTCCAGATTTTTGTTGAAGCTGACGATCGGCGAGATTTCCTGGAACAGCTCCTTGAGCCCTTCCTCGCGGAACCAGCGGAACGATTCAAGCTGCACCTCGATCAGGCGCGGCAGTTCCACCACATCCGGAATCCGGGCATAGCTCTTAGATGCTCTCTGATAGGCCATAGGTTTTCCACTCCTCACCTGCGCGATGCTGCATCCAGCAAAGACATTCCAAACCACAAAAACTGGACAGATGTAGAGAAAAGTTATCCCAACCGATGATCGATTGAATCTCTAGAACCCTTATCGCCACTTGTGGAAAGAATCAGGACGGACGCGTGCGAAGGGATGAAAACGGTTGCGAATCCGCCTCTTCGGGGTTCGGATGTCGATTTTCGACCTGACACAGTCGTTGGCTCGGTGGTTGCCAAATACCATCCATCTCTGCCGGCCACCCGGCAAAGGCAGTTTTATATTTGCAAAAGGTTCTTATACTCCGGATAGAGATGTTTGTCAAATTTAGGGGGTGACACATCTTGAGGTTGGCGAGTGAACGGAAACGCCAACTTCCCCGAATTGCGACCATCATCCGGGCTGCGACCGGCAGCGAGTGGATGGCGCCCTTGATCCGGACGACCGGCCGGGGCGCCTGTGCGCGCGGCCGGGTTGCCCTCCCCAGACGATGCAATGCAGCCGCGGCAGGCCGCGCTTCAGGCACGTACAGGCTTTAGCTGCCATGATTGCACTCACCGACTATATCGGATCAGCACCT
>JANXAX010000442.1 GCA_025062175.1 Anaerolineae bacterium
TGGGCGAATCGGCGATGGACGAGGCCGGTGAGCTGGTATGGGGCACGCCGGCCTATTTTGCCCCGGAACAGGCTGCCGGCGAACAAGTGTTGCCTGCCACCGATGTCTATGCAATCGGCATCATCCTGTACGAGGCGCTGACCGGCCAGTTGCCTTTCACCGGGGATGATCACGAGGTCGCGCGCAAGCATTTATATGAAAAGCCACCGCTGGCCCATCGCACCAATCCGCGCGTGCCGGTGGAGCTCTCGCGGATTATCGAACGCGCCCTGCGCAAAAAGCCGGAAGAGCGCTTCGCCACAGCCGCGGAGCTGGGCGCTGCCCTGGCCGACTTCCGGCAACGCAGCGAACAGGGCGCCCCCTCCGTTGCATCGACAGCGCCGCCTGCCGAGACGGCGCTGCCATCAACCAGCGCCCCGGCGCCGACCCGCCGCTGGGCCATCGATAGCGTCGGGCTGTTGCTGGGCCTGTTGGCCATTATCGCCGTCCTGGGGCTGGCCCCCCTCTTCGCCGGAATCTTCCGCGCCCACATGCGGCCTGTGGTGTCCTGGGCGCCCACCGCCACGGCCACCTTGGCGCCCGGCCAGGTGCGCGTGCCAGATGTGGTGGGCATGCGCGTGGAGCACGCCCGCCGGGTGCTCGAGTCCCTCGGCCTCCAGCTGACCGTCGTCGGCCAGGCGCATCATCCGCTCATCCCTGCCCTGGCGATTGCCGAGCAGACCATCCGTGCTGGCGAGCCGGTCGCCGACGGCAGCACCGTCGGCGTGGTGATCAGCCAGGGCCCCCGCCTAGTCGAGGTGCCCAACGTGATCGGCTGGCCGCTGGAGCAAGCGCAAGGCGAGCTGGAACGCCATGATCTGGTGTTCGAGGTGCAACACCCCGCGGGCGAGCAAGCGTCCGGGAACGTGCTCGCGCAGGAACCACCGCCTGGCTCCCTGGTGCAACAACGCAGCCTGATCGTCCTGACGGTCGATGACAACGTCGGTCGAGTGCCTGTCGGAGTACGTTGGGGAGAACATATCCTGCTGGTGAACTACGCGCTGTTGCGCAACATTTACGCGCCGGGCGATGTGCTGTCGATCACGTTTACCTGGCAAGCCGCTGCGCCGGCTGCTCTCTCGACATACACCGTCCTGATGCATCTGGCGCGCTCGGATGGAGCGGTGACTGCGCAACACACCGGCGTGCTCGGCGGGGGCCTTCATGGGACGGGCAATTGGGCGCCCGGAGACGAGATAGCCGATACCCATTTACTCGCGATCCCGCCCAACACGGTCGCCGGCGCATACCGCCTGCGCGTCGGCGTCTCCGCAGCGGGACAACTCTTGCCCATCACCGACGCGGGTCAAAGAGAGGTGGTCGACAACATGGTGACCATAACCCCCATTCGTGTGGAAATGTCAGCTGGCAGATAACCAGCAGTTGTGGTATGATAAGGATAGTGCAGATGGAGGTTTAGGGTGAATTCAGGCGTCTTGCGCAACGGGTTGATTTATCTGCTCATCATCGTGGCGATCGCCGCGCTGATCTTCAGCGTGCTCTCCGGGCCACGTCAGACGCGCGAAATCAGCATCACCGAGGTCGCCGCGGATATCAAAAAGGGCATCGTCAAGTCGATCGTCCTGCAGGGCGACCTGGTGACGGTCGAGTATCGCGATCCCAACCTGGGCATCCGTTCCGCGCGCAAGGAGGCGGACCGTACGCTGCTGGAAACATTGGAGGATCTGGGAGTCACCAGCGCCCAGCTGGCCGAGGTGACCTTCAAAGTGGAACCGCCTGGCATGTGGGCGGACTGGGCGAGCTTGCTGATCACCATCGTGCCCCTGCTGGTGTTCGGTGCTCTGCTTTTCTTCATGGTGCGCCAAGCCCAGGGAACTAACAACCAGGCGCTCAGCTTCGGCAAGAGCCGGGCACGGATGTTCACCGGTGACAAGCCCACCGTCACCTTCGACGACG
>JANXAX010000443.1 GCA_025062175.1 Anaerolineae bacterium
CGGCCCTGGATCGTTGCCTCCATTCGCTTCCAAACTGCGAGATGCTTGTTTGCATATTCTCCATTTTCATGCTATGATTTGAAAGAGTTATAGAGAGAAAGAGTACACGAAACCAAGTAGTGCCAGATCCAGTCACTGGATCGGTCGCGCAGGTGATCAGGAGGATGGTGTGGCTCTGAAAAAGGAAGAGAAGCAGGCGATCATCAACGCCTATCACATTCACCCCAACGATACCGGTTCCCCGGAAGTGCAGATTGCGTTGCTGACGAAGCGCATCAACCAGCTGATCGAGCATCTCAAGACTCACAAGCACGACGAAGCCTCACGGCGTGGGTTGCTGCAGCTGGTGGGACAGCGCCGTCGCCATCTGGCCTATCTCAGCCGCAAGGACGTGGCACGTTACAAAGATGTGATCGAGCGGCTTGGGCTGCGCAAGTAGGACATGCTCGTTCACAAATAAGATTATGGACAGAGCAGCAACCGACTGCCTTTCCGGGTGATCGGCGGGCTAGTTGGTGGATGCAGCGGCGGTGCAGACGAGGAAAAACGTATGTCCTACCCCCCTGAGAATTACCGTTTTGTAGCGCGCGTTGCGGATGCGGATGTGATTTTTGAAACTGGTCGCTTGGCCACCCAGGCCGGCGGAGCCGTGTTGGCACGCACTGGTGACACGGTGTTGCTAGCGACCGCGACCGCGGCCGAACAGCCCCGTGAGGCGGTCGACTTCTTCCCGCTAAACGTGGATTATGAAGAGCGGCTCTACGCTGCCGGGCGCATCCCTGGCAGCTTCTTCCGCCGCGAGGGCAAGCCCAGCGAAGAGGCCATTTTGCTCTGTCGCTTAGTGGACCGGCCACTGCGGCCACTCTTCCCCAAAGGGGCACGCAACGAGGTCCATGTTGTCATCACCGCGCTCTCCTCGGATTGCGAAAACCAGATCGACATCCTCGCAATCAACGCGGCCTCGGCGGCGCTGATGATCTCGGGCATCCCCTTTGCCGGACCGATCGGTGCGGTGCGTGTCGGTCTGATCAACGATCAACTGGTGATCAATCCGCTGGCCAGTCAGATGAAAGAGAGCGCGCTGGATTTACGCATCGCCGGCACCGAGGATGCCATCTTGATGGTCGAGGCAGGCGCCAACGAAGTGCCTGAAGCACGTCTGCTAGAAGCCGTGCGCGTCGGCCACGAAGCGATTCAAGATCTTATCCGTGTGCAACGCGAGATGGCCGCTCAGGTGGGCAAGCCTCCGATGGCGTTCACCATTTCCGAAGTCTCCCCCGAAGTGCGCACCAAAGTCGCAGAGCATCTCAACGGCCGTATCGCGCCGGTCTTGGGGGGCAGCAAGAAGGAGAACGAACAGGCGCTCAACCAGCTGCGCGAAGAGCTGCTCCAGTGCTTCGCTGAGGACGGGACAGTTGATCCTCAAGAAGTGTTGCAAGCCTTCGAGGAAGAGCTGCGGCGTGTGGTGCGTGCACGCATTCTCTACGAAGGCATCCGCCCGGACGGACGCGGCCCCACCGACATCCGTCCGATCTATTGTGAAGTGGGTTTGTTGCCACGTACACACGGCTCCGGCCTGTTCATGCGTGGGGAGACCCAGGTATTGACCATTACCACGCTTGGTACGCCGCGCGAAGAGCAGACGCTGGACACGTTGGGCCCTCAGGAGACCAAGCGCTATATGCACCATTACAACTTTCCGCCATACTCGACGGGTGAGGTGGGGCGCATGGGTAGCCCGAGCCGGCGCGCCATCGGCCATGGTGCTTTGGCCGAGCGGGCCCTGCTGCCGGTCATTCCGCCCGAGGACCAATTCCCTTACACGCTGCGCCTGGTCTCCGAGGTGCTCTCCTCGAACGGCTCCACCTCGATGGCCAGCGTCTGCGGTAGCACACTCTCCCTTATGGATGCAGGGGTGCCTATCCGCGAGCCGGT
>JANXAX010000444.1 GCA_025062175.1 Anaerolineae bacterium
GTCCAGCACGTGCAACGCGATTTCCTTCACCCGACTATGCCTAATTCCTCATCATACAACCCAGATGTTTCTCCCAACCCTTCGAGCTTCAAAGGTCACTTCTTGCTCTTACGATACTTGTTCAAAATGGCGGGCAGCGTGTTGGGCTGTACCCGTCCATAGATGTCCCGGTCCACTGTCACAGTGGGTGCCTGACTGCACGCGCCAATGCAGCGACACACTTCCAATGTAATTTGCCCGTCCGGCGTCGTCTGACCCACCGCGATGCCCAGCTCCTCTTGCGCCTTGCTGATCAGGGCCGGGGCTCCACCGACATAACACGCCGTGCCCATGCAGAACTTGACCGTATGGCGACCGCGCGGGGTGGTGGTAAAGAACGAATAGAACGAAACCACACCGCGCACGTGGGTCAACGGAACGCGCAACTTCTGGGCGACATACGCCTGCATCGGATTCGAAATATAGCCGATCTGACTCTGCAACTCGTTGAGCACCACCATGACCGCGCCGGGCACATGGCGATTCTCTTCTAGGATTCGATCGATGAGCGCTCGTTGCTCGGGGATCGCAAGCGGATCGTCAGCTGGAATGCTTTGAAGCACGTTTGCCATAATGGCCTCCGTTGTTGGCAAGGATATATGCAGCACCTGTGAATTTTATCACGTTCTTCCGGCAAGTCAAATAAGAGATCATACCAGTAAGACACCAACCCCCTTTATAGGCTTTGCGGCCCGTATGCAGAAGGGGCGAGGGCCGAGGAATCAGCCCGGGCCTCGCTCCTATCCACTCTTTGCTGCAAAACGGCAGACCGCCCGGCGCAATTTCCCAACGCCAGGCGCAACTCCGCCATCGTCGGGACTTCCATGGTCAAAACCATAGAACCCACTATCTCATCGAGCCGGTGCGCATCGCCACTTTGCATGAGTGGGAGATCGCCAATCTGAGGGAATCGCTGTCGTGCCTGGGTCGGGCTGAGATGCCGTGTGATTTCCAAAGCAGCGAAAGGAACACCTGTGGGCACGAATCCCAGGTTGGTGATCAAGCTGAACGCCTTGCGGTCGATGTGCGCTGGAACCGCCAGTCCGCCCAGGGCATGCACCCGTGTGGCGGCCTCCTCCAAGCCCATCTGGGTAGAAGCGAGGAGCAATCGCCTCTCCCGACGTATGAACGCGCCTGTCTCGTCCACCACAAACTGCTCTCCGAACAACTCCGCGTTGTTCTCCAGGTCAGGCAAATGTGCATCCACCTGCCGCTGCCAATCCGCCAACTGTTCCAAGGTGTCGAACAAGCACAGCATGTGCACCTCTTCGCGTGTCTGAACTTCCATGCCGGGCAACACGGTCAACGCACTACCCTGAGCTGCGCGCATCACAGCTTCCACATTGGCACTGGCATTGTGGTCGGTGATCGCCAGCAGATTGATTCCACGTTCCAGCGCCGTGCGCACGATGAGCGGTGGGATCATCTCCACCTCAGCACACGGCGAGAGCACCGTATGGACGTGCAGCTCGGCAATGTAGATTCTCACCTCAGCTATCCCGCACTCCCATCTCCCACAGCTTCCCTACCACCCAGAAGGTGGGTTTGTCGGTCAGGAACAGGTTCACACCCTCTTCGTTCGCTTTATTGATCGTCTCCGGATCAGGTCGCGCGTTCTCGGTGATGATCACCGCGCTGAGCTCGAGGAGTGCTGCCACCGCCACGATGTTACTGTGCGATTGCAAAGTGACCCACACGCCGTGGTGGCGTGCACCGGCCATGACACAGCTCAGCAAATCCGAAGCATAGCCACTCTGGATCTCTACCGTGCTGAAGTCGCGCGGCTTGGTCAGACATGTCAAGTTCAATTGGGTGACGATCTCCTGCAGTGTCATGGGCTTTTGCGTACTCCCTCCTTGTGATCTTGTGACGCCATCTTCGGCGGTTGCAGATAG
>JANXAX010000445.1 GCA_025062175.1 Anaerolineae bacterium
GAACATCTCGGCAAGCAACGCGATCAGCCCCGAACCGCAAATCCCCCGCGGTGGGGTCGGCTTGCCTTGGGCTTCTAGCTTGGGGTCGGGGATCACGCGATAGGTCGGCTCATAGGTCTGACTGTTGATCCAGACCTCCTCGATGGCGCCCACCGTGGCACGCATGCCATCGCGCACGCCGGCGCCCTCAAAGGCCGGTCCCGCCGAACAGGCGCAGCTGATGAGCCAATCACAGTCACCCAACACCATCTCGCCGTTGGTGCCGATGTCCAGGAAGAGCGCCACGGTCTTGCTGTCGCACATCTGCGAACCGAGGATGCCCGCCGGAATATCCGCGCCGACATAGCTGGCCACGCCAGGCAGACAATCCACGTGCGCCGGCGGATGGATGGCAATGCCGAGCTGCGCCGCCTGCACCGGCGGCGGCTGGTTGATCGTCGTGATAAACGGCTCCAGGCGGATCGAGTTAGCTGGCAACCCCAGGAGCAGGTGGATCATCGTGCTGTTGCCCGCCACGGTCATCTTATAGACCTCGCTGGGCCGGATGCCGGCGCGTCCGCAGGCGCGCTCGAGGATCTGGTTGATGGTGCCCACCACCAACGCCTGCATCTCCTGAAGATTGCCGTCCCGGCTGGCGTAGATGATGCGCGAGATGACGTCTTCGCCGCGTTTGATCTGGGCGTTGTATTCCGCCGCACGCGCGGCGATCTCGCCGCTGAGCAGGTCCACCAAGTAGAGGCTGACGGTGGTTGTGCCCACGTCCACCGCCGCGCCCCAGAGGTGCTCCGTGGTATGTCCGGGCAACACGTCCACCAGGCGCGGCGGCCCCTGCGGCCGGTCCCAAGTGTCCAGCTCCACCACCGCTGTGACCTGCCAGTCCGCCGCGCGCAGCGTGCCGCCCAGCTTGCGCAGCGTCGGCAGGTCGATGGTCAGGTCGGAGATACCATGCTGGAACGCCATGGCACGCTTCAAGCGCGACCAGTCATCCGTCTGGTCGTCCATCGAGGGCGGGTCGAGCGTCAGCGGCAGCAGCTGCATCGGTTGATGCTGCTTGGGGTCGTAGACGAACGGCAGGGTGACCTGGGCTGCCGTGCGGTCGGTGACCAGACGGCGCTCGATGCGCTCCTGTGGCGGGATGGTGACTGTGACGTCTCCTTCGACCACCGCCTGGCAGGCCAACACGTAGCCGGCGGCACGATCCTCTTGGCTGAGGCGCAGCTCCGAACGGCTGCGCACCGCCTGCCGATCGTCCACAATCACAGCGCAGCGTCCACAGCGCCCCTGGCCGCCGCATGGGATGTTCAAATCCAGCCCTGCCCGGCGCACCGCTTCGATGAGCAGTGTGCCGGTGGGCACTTCAACCGTTTGGCCAGCTGGCTCGAAACGAACCCGATGGGTGGCGATGGTCTCCTCACCTCCGCAGGCTCATCCCCAACGCGTCTTCAGATAGTTGGGCAGGTCTACTGCTTCGCGCGGCCCGACGTTGATCTCCCAGCCGGGCAGCTCTTCCTCCAGCTCGCCCAGCAGCACGGCGACATGGCCGGGGATGATGAGACGCTTGTGGTTGATCTTCTGCTCGATGCCGGTGCCCTTCACCGTCTTGGCGATGCGCTCGGCGTCGAACTTGCCAGCCGCCCAGGCGGTCAGCACGCTCATCCCTTCCGCGTCGGCCACCAGCAGCCAGCCCGGCAAGCCACTGCTCTCCACCTCGTTCGCCACGGAGAAGTAGGTGATGGAGAAGTTGGTGGTGATCATCAACGGGTCGGAAGGACCAGGATGGTTGATCTCGTAAATGCCCGGCATGACCTGGATGGGCTTCTGCGGGTCGGTGAACAGGTTGGCACGCAGCACGATGAGCGGATAGGCCATCGCTGGGTCGAACTGGTCGAGTACGATGAAACCGGC
>JANXAX010000446.1 GCA_025062175.1 Anaerolineae bacterium
CGTTGAGCGCATCGCGATGTTGTGTTATGGTATCGAAGACATCCGTTATTTTTGGGGCAATGACCTGCGATTCCTGGAGCAATTCTGAGCATGAAAGTTCCACTCAGCTGGCTGAAAGACTTTGTGGACATCCCATTGCCTGTGACCGAGCTGGCCGAACGCTTGACCCTGGCCGGCTTGGAAGTGAGCAGCATCCAGTATCTGGGCATCGAAGGGGCAGCGCTGCCCTGGGACCGCGAACGGATTGTGGTCGGCCACATCCTGGCAGTCCGGCCGCATCCCAACGCCGACCGGCTGGTGCTGGCCGACGTGGACTACGGCGCCGACCAAATTGAGACGGTGGTGACCGGCGCGCCCAATTTGTTCCCCTACCTGGGCCAGGATGTCCGCCACCTAAATCTAAAATCGCCCTTTGCGTTGGAAGGTGCCCTGCTGTTTGATGGCCACAAAGACGATGGCTCCACCATGGTGCTCAAAGGACGCCCGGTGCGCGGCATTATGAACCGTCATATGCTGTGCTCTGAGAAGGAATTGGGCATCTCCGACGATCACACCGGTATTTTGATCCTGGACCCCGACGCCCCCACCGGTGCTCCCTTGGCCGATGTATTGGGCACTGCCGTCCTGGACATCGAGCTGACGCCCAGCATCGCACGGTGTGCTTCGATCATCGGAGTGGCGCGCGAAGTGGCCGCGCTCACCGGCCAGCGGGTGCGCTACCCAGATTATACACGGTTGCCTTTAGAGGGTCCGCCTCTCAGCGGACGGGTGGTTATCGAGACCGAAAATGCCCAGCTCAATCCGCGCTTTTGCGCCGCGCTGATCGAAGGCATCCAGGTCAAGCCCTCACCTTATTGGATGCAGTTGCGTCTGCGCCTAGCGGGGATGCGCCCCATCAACAACGTTGTCGATGTGAGCAACTATGTAATGCTCGAGGTAGGGCAGCCCAACCACGCCTTTGACTACGATGTGCTAAGGGCGCGCGCCGACCGCTATGCCGGTCCTGGACAGCCCATCCGCATCATCACCCGGTGTGCTCGAGAAGGGGAAACCATCCGCACCTTAGACGGCGTGGAACGCGTTCTGCGACCCTTTACAATGCTAGTAACGGATCCGATCGGCCCGCTGAGCATCGGCGGGATCATGGGTGGCGCCGAAAGCGAAGTGCATGAAAACACGCGCAATGTCTTGCTCGAAGTGGCCGCCTGGGATTTTATCAACATCCGTCGCTCCGTTCAGGCATATGGACTGAACTCTGAAGCAGCATATCGCTTCAGCCGCGGGGTGCATCCGTCTCAGGCGTGGTGGGGAGTATTGCGTGCTGCGCAGCTCATTCATCAGCTCGCCGGTGGCGTGATTGCACGCGAGATCCTGGATCACTATCCCGCACCCCCGCCGCCGGTCCACGTCGAACTGCCCATGACCGAGGTCAAGCGCATGTTGGGCGTCGAGCTGCCGCGCCAAGAAGTGCGGCGCATTCTAGAAGCGCTCGAATTTCAAGTTGCAGAAGACGGACAAGGAGTTTTTCACGTCACGGCGCCGGATCATCGCATGGACATCGGCACAGGAGTGGTTGGCAGGGCTGACCTGATCGAGGAAATCGCGCGGATCTACGGCTACGATCGCTTCCCCAACACCCAGCTCGAAGATGTGATGCCCCCACAGCGCGACAACCTGCCCCTGCTCTACGAAGAACGCATCCGCGACCTATTGGTCGAGGTCGGCTTACAGGAGGTCATGACCTACCGCCTCACCACGCCGCAGCGCGAGGCGTTGTTACTCCCTCCCAACGTGCCATCGGATGAGCGCCCCTACGTCACGCTCGCCAACCCCATCAGCCCGGAGCGCACGGTGATGCGCCGCCGCCTGCTCGCCGGCGTCCTGGA
>JANXAX010000447.1 GCA_025062175.1 Anaerolineae bacterium
CTTTTATCGCTTACCGGGGGTTTCGCATCGCAATGAATGCCCCAGACATGTTTGGGACACTATTGGCTACCGGGTTTACATTCGGGCTGGTCTTTCAAGCGATTTACAACATCGCTGTCGTCACAGATAGCGCACCCGTCGCAGGTATTACACTGCCCTTTATCAGTTATGGTGGTTCGTCGATGGTGGTCTCGTTGGCGAGCATTGGTTTTCTTTTGTCCATCTCGCGGGAGACGAGCTCGTTTGAAAGGACAGAGCGACTCGCAGGAGGGACGCTAAGCGGTGAGGCTTATGATCTCGGGGGGCGGGACAGGGGGGCACGTTTATCCCGCGCTCGCCGTGGTGGCCTATTTGGTCGGCCCAGGTGAGCGTTCAACACCTTCTGTCGCGCCTTCGGCAATTTGTTGGGTCGGTAGTCACAACGGGATGGAAAAAGCACTTGTCGAGCGGAATGGCATCCCGTTTATGGGCATCACTGCATCTGGGCTGCGCGGTCGCGGGCCGTTCCAGGCAACGCGAGGCATGATCGCCTTGGCGCGCGGTTTCATCCAGGCGCGTCGTCTAGTATCCACGTTTCGACCGGACGTTCTCTTCGCAACTGGAGGGTACGTGTGTGCTCCGGTAGTGCTGGCAGCATGGCTTGCCCATATACCCGTGCTGATCTACCTGCCCGATGTGGAGCCTGGTCTGACCATCCGATTTCTGGCGCGTTTTGCACGGCGAGTGGCAGTCACTACGGCTGCCTCGGTGCGGTTCTTCAGACCAGGTCAGGCCGTGGTAACCGGTTATCCTGTGCGACAGGCGTTGTGGGCGCATCACGACCCGATCTCGGCTCGAAAACGCCTGGGACTGACCTCGCCAACTCTCGGAGGAGAGGAGCGGGTGCTGCTTGTGATGGGCGGTAGTCAGGGTGCACGCAGCATTAACCGGGCGATCTGTGACGGCGTTGAAGAGCTACTGGCTGAGGCGCAGATCATTCATCTCACCGGCCGACGGGACGTGGAATGGGTGCGAGAACGCTGGGCCGCGCTGCCTGATGCATTACGTGCCCGTTATCACGTGCATGATTACCTGGAAGAAGAGATGGCAGATGCGCTGTTAGCAGCCGACCTGGTGGTGGCGCGTGCAGGAGCTTCCACCTTGGGCGAGCTACCGGCAGCAGGCGTTCCCAGCATATTGGTGCCTTATCCATATGCCGGTGCGCATCAATGGGCGAATGCAAATTTTCTTGCTGGAGCCGGTGCGGCGGTGATCGTGCCAGATCATATGGTGGATAGCCAACTGGTGGCGACGGTGATTTCGCTACTCCAGGATGCTCCTCGGAGGGAGACGATGCGCCGCGCCATGCGTGGTCTGGCACAGCCGGATGCCGCTGAGCGCATCGCGCGTGAGTTGAAGGAGCTAGCCGCGTGAACCAATCGCTGCAGATTGATTATACGCTGGTGACCTACATCGTGATCGGCATTTTCGCGCTGGTGGGCTTCATGCGAGGTTGGTGGAAAGAGGCCTTAACCACTGGACTCCTCACCTTGTTAGTTTTTGTGGTCAAGCGGCCAGAAGCGGCAGCTGTTATTTTCGATTTCATCGACAGGCTAGTGATAACCATATGGCAAGCGCTTCAACGCGTGCGGGAGACATCCGACCTGGTTGCGTCTGCACTGCCGGCTGAGGAGCCACCTGTGATTAATGGCAAGCAGCACTCCATCTACATTATCATTCTCATTGTGGCCGTGATCGCCTCCTACTTTTTCAGCAAGATAGGCCTTACCCAGACGATGAGTGCCGGTGCGCGCCTGGTCGGTGCTTTGTTAGGCGCTTACAATGGGTATATTGTGCTCAATTTGTTGGACTGGTTTATGCGGGGACAG
>JANXAX010000448.1 GCA_025062175.1 Anaerolineae bacterium
TCCACACCCGCAGACAGCAGTTGTGCCATCGCAGCAGCGACATTTTCCACTCGAAAACAGATATGGTGAACTCCCTCACCTCGCCTGCTTAAAAAGCGTGCAATGCCGCTCTCCGTGTCTGTGGGCTGTACCAGCTCAATGTGACCCTCTCCGTGCGGCAGCTTGAGAAAAGCCACCTTCACATTCTCGGCAGGCACCTCTTCCACACGCATCAATTGTAATCCGAGCAGGTCACGATAAACACGAAGGGCAGGCTCTAAATCCTGTACCACAATGGCGATGTGCTCGATTTGTTGCAACATTTTAGCTCTTCCCACCTGGCACGTCAAAAGATGCCCACTGCCGGACGATGTTCTCCGAACACACGACGCAAAACGGCACAGATTTCACCCAGAGTGGCATATGCCTCGACCGCCTGCAGGATGTAAGGCATTAAGTTGTCGTCACCAGCGGCCGCCACTTCCAGCTCTCGGAGAGCGCGGGTCACCGTTGATGAATCGCGCTCTGCACGCAACTGCTTAAGGCGTCGGATCTGGGCATGCTGGACCGACTCGTCGATGCGCAAAGTGCGCAAGCGCTGCGCTTCGCGGACTTGGAAACGATTGACACCCACCACGATGCGCTTCCCGCTTTCGACTGCTTGCTGATAACGATAGGCACTTTCCTGGATTTCACGCTGGATAAAGCCCGACTCAATCGCACCGAGCGCACCTCCCATACGGTCGATGCGCTCCAAATAGTCGTCAGCGCGGCGTTCGATCTCGTCGGTGAGATGTTCGATGTAGTAGCTGCCAGCAAGGGGGTCGACCGTGTCTGTAACGCCGCTCTCATACGCGAGGATTTGCTGTGTGCGCAGAGCAATCTGGACGGTCTCCTCAGTGGGCAGCGCAAGTGCCTCGTCCATGCTGTTGGTATGCAAGCTCTGTGTGCCTCCTAAAACGGCAGCCAATGCCTGAATAGTGACGCGCACGATGTTGTTCATGGGTTGCTGCGCTGTAAGGGTCACACCAGCTGTTTGAGTGTGGAAACGCAACATCATGCTCTTGGGATCGCGGGCACCGAAGCGCTCGCGCATCAAACGTGCCCAGAGGCGACGTGCGGCCCGAAACTTGGCAACCTCTTCGAAAAGATGATTCTGCGCAGCGAAGAAGAAGGTGAGTTGGGAGGCAAACGCATCAATCTCCAAACCAGCTTTTAACGCTGCTTCGACGTACGCGATGGCGTTGGCAAAAGTGAAGGCCACCTCCTGCACCGCTGTGGCGCCTGCCTCGCGCATGTGATAACCGCTGATGCTGATCGTATTCCAGCGAGGGACGTGCTCCTTACAGTACTGAAATAGATCGGTAACAAGGCGCATAGAAGGTGCAGGGGGAAAAATATATGTGCCACGCGCCACATATTCTTTGAGAATATCGTTCTGCACCGTACCGCGCAATTGAGCTGGCGAGACACCCTGTTTCTTAGCCACCGCAATATACATCGCCAATAACACGGCTGCCGGAGCGTTGATCGTCATGCTGGTAGATACTTTGTCGAGAGGGATGCCGGAAAAGAGTTGTTCCATGTCGGCGAGCGAGGATATGGATACCCCAACCTTGCCCACCTCCCCTTGAGCCAATGGGTCATCGGCGTCGTAGCCCAGCTGGGTAGGCAGGTCGAAGGCGACGCTCAAGCCAGTTTGACCCTGCTCAAGCAGAAATTTGTAGCGCGCGTTGGTCTCTTCCGCAGTAGCATAGCCGGCATACTGGCGCATCGTCCACAGCCGACCGCGGTACATAGTGGGATAGATGCCACGGGTGAAAGGATATTGTCCCGGGAAACCCAACCGGTTCAAGTAGTCGGCCGCATAGGCCTCGCCGACTGTAT
>JANXAX010000449.1 GCA_025062175.1 Anaerolineae bacterium
CGGAACCGTAACCCTCCCTGATAGGGATTTCAATTGTTTCGTACTGATCTAACAGCGCTATTTCAACCTTATGTGCCCAGTGCTTCCGCCTCGACCACCCCAATTCGGCGCACGGCCAGCCAGATGGCTCCCAACCCAAACAGGACGAAGACGATCCCGATGAAGACCCCTACTACTGGAATGGCTGTCAGCACCCAAAGGATGACGATGCCTAGAAGCATCAACCAGACCGGATGCACAGTACGAGTTCTGAATATGCGCTTGCTCAGCGCAAAGGCGGTGATCAGAGCCCCGATGTACAGCACCAGCATCAAGTAGATCACCACGATCGTGCCCGTAGCCGCGCTGAGCAAGAGTGTCAACAGCGCAGTAGAACCCAGGATATAGCTGAGCAGCGCGGCGACACCCAGGATGACCAGGCCGGCCACGATGAGAAAGAGCAACATCGCAAAGGGACTCAGGATGCCCCAACCCAGACTGGATAAGGGACGTGTCCATAGCGCTGCTGTCGTATGGTACAACCCACGACTTGCTAACCAGACAACCAGCAGACCTACCAGAATCAGGCGCAACAAACGCTGCCCTTGGTCGATGGCCCAGGCAGGCGAACCGAACTCGGCCGGCGGTTGGGTCTCTTCTTCGACGATTTCCGGAGGACGATGGATGACCTCGCCACGCACAACCCCCTCCGGCACGACGACAGGGAAACGGCTGGCGTAAGAAAGCCTGCCTGCGACCCGGGCCTCGGGTGTGACGCTCAGACCGTTGGGGATTCGGGGCAGTTCAAATCCTTCGGGCAAGGGTGGCATAACTAGCTCTAGAGGGAAGTCAGGTTCCGCCTCGCCATCGCCCACGAGGAGCTCGACATCGCCGCCGACGCTTCCGGCAATGTGCACACTTTGCGCGCCGCCGACGAGGTCCCCAGCAAGTCGACCCGCTGAGGAAACTTGGCTGGCTGCTGCCCACATATTGCCCCCTACTTCGCTCCCCGCCTGAAGTGCAACACCATAGGCACCCACGTTGATGTCATCCCCGATAAGGCCACCTTTTTCCACGACAAATGCTTGGGCCGCTGCGCGCACATCATCCCGTACTATGCCCCGCACAGCGATGGCTTGCGCGAAACCGATCAAATCGCCCTCCACTGTGCCATTGATGAGCACCACACGACCGAAGGCGATCAAATCTCCCTTGATCGTGCCGTCGATCACGATCCGATCTGCCGCCGCGTAGAGGTCGTCATCCACCACCTCGCCGACGGCGACGACGACTTCCTCACCGCTGCGGCTTTCGGCGCGGGCGGGGTAGCTTGCCGACCAGGTTACCACGAGTGCCACAATGAGCCCCATGATCCAGAATGGGTGGACACGGTTTCGCATAGTTGAACCTCCTTATTTTATATTAGCCGTCTACCCCCATCCGCGTTGATTTGTATTATACATCATATGCGTTGAAAATACCCTGTGGTGAAAGGTTGGCTTAAAACCACATCGCTAAGATGCGATCGAGGCGGAACACCCGCTGGGCCCGGCGCAGATGGCAGTAGGCGATCAGATAACCTGCATTCGCATCCAGTGGTTCCACCCGGCGCTCGGTAATCGCACCAGAACCATCCACGTAACGCAACCAGAGTTCGCGCCTATGCAGCAGTGCCTCTTGGAGGATGCCAGGCAGATATTCCCAGGAGCTGTGCGGCCAGAAGATAGGACCACCTTGAGCCTCGATCAAGTCTTCCAGAGTGCGCACGCCCTTGTTTTTCAGGAAGTGCATCAGCGCATCAAGCACCTGAGCAGTGATATGTGCATCGCCCAGGGCACTATGGGCCGCATGCGAGGAAATGCCGAGCGCCCCTG
>JANXAX010000044.1 GCA_025062175.1 Anaerolineae bacterium
GGCTGTCCGACCACAGCGCGGCGGCGCGCGCCTGCGCACACAGGTTGCAGTCCTACGAACCTTCGTGCTCCGGTTTTATCATGTTATTAGGAATCCGGGGAGTTCATCCTCAGCTGGCTCACCACAACATCTTCTTCTCCTCTGATTATCGGCGCGAGTTTCACGAGATCTTCGTCGAGGGTGTACCCCCTACGGAGCCCACTATCTACGTCGCGATCACGAGTCGCAGCACACCCCAGGACGCTCCCCGCGACAGCGAAAACTGGTTTGTGTTGGTCAACGTCCCACCACTTGGCAGCTCGTGGGATTGGGGATCACAGGCGGAGCCTTATGCCGAGCGCGTCCTGGAACGATTGGCGGCATATGGTTTGGACGTGCGCACGCGTGTCGTGGTGCGCTATGTATTGACACCTGATGATATCGCTCGCGCCACAGGGGCATGGCGCGGTGCACTGTACGGCGCCGCCTCTAACTCGCCCTGGGCCGCTTTCCGGCGTCCACACAACCGCGTCTCTGCGGTACGAGGGCTCTATCTCGCCGGCGGCAGCGTCCATCCGGGCGGGGGTGTACCCCTGGCGCTCCTCTCTGGACGGTTAGCTAGCCGCCTGCTCATCCAAGACGGATATTGACGCGAAATGTTCCACGTGAGAGGGAGGGAACAGATGGCCAGGCCGGTGCCGACACCCAGTTCGCAAACCGGATTGCGCGCGCTCAAAGCATTGCTGCGTGAACGCCATCCGCTTGCCGCTCTACGCGTGTTCTACGCCGAGACGGGCAACGTTTTTCGCATCCGGTTGGGACGCTTCAACCCGATTATCCTGGTGGGTCCTCAGGCGGCGCGCTTTGTCTTGGTGGATGCCTATGAACACTTCCGTTGGCGCAATGACTACGACCCGGTGACCGAATTGCTGCGCCATGGCGTCTTGGTGGAAGATGGCGCGACCCATGACACCTTGCGGGAGATCATGAGCCCCCCTTTGCATCCCAAGCGATTTTCCGGTTATGTGACCACCCTGTTGCGGCGCACTGACCAGGTGAGCGCCGGCTGGCAAGATGATGCCGTGATCGATATGTTGGTCGAGATGCGCAAGGTGACCTTGCTCAACCTGCTCGACGCGATATATGGGGTGGACTTCACCGAGCCGATGCGCCTTTTGTGGTCCTCGATTCTGACCCTGATCCGGTACATCTCGCCGGGGCTGTGGATGTTCTGGCGCGGGGCGCCGGCGCCGGGCGTCGCCGCAGCGCGTCGGCAGGTGGATCACTATCTCTATGAATTGATTCGCACCCGACGCGTGGCCATTCAAGAAGGACGGGCATCCACCGATGACCTGGTGGGACAGCTGATCATCGCCGGGCTTGATGATGCCCTGATCCGTGACCAACTGCTGACCATCTTGATCGCCGGACATGACACCAACACGGCGCTGTTGGCATGGAGCTGGTATCTTTTGGGCACGCACCCGGAGGCGATGCGGCGCGCTCGAGAGGAGGTGGACATGCAGCTGGGCGCGCAGTTGCCGAATGTAGAACAGCTCTCTCAGCTGCGTTACCTGGGCTGGGTGATTCGTGAGGCGCTGCGCCTGTACCCGCCCATCCACTTGGGCTCGCGCGTGGCGGCGGAGGATCTAGAATTTGACGGATATCACATCCCGGCTGGTCATCGAGTCATCTACTCGATCTACTTGACCCAGCGGGATGCGAGCGTCTGGCCTGACCCGGACGTCTTCGACCCAGAGCGCCATGCGCGTGGGGCGCAACAGGTGCCTTTCGCCTGGCTGGCCTTTGGAGGGGGGAGACGTAACTGCTTGGGCGCCGCCTTTGGCCAGCTCGAAGCGCGCGCGGTTCTCGCGCGTCTGCTGCAGACATTCGAGCTGCGCTTGGTTCATTCGTCGGTACACCCACACATGGGGGCGACGCTCGAGCCGCGACCTGGGGTGTTGATGCGCGTGCGCCGGCGCAAGGGGGCAATGCCATTACCGGAATGAACGTGAGGGCAAACCCCCGCTTTGGTCCCCGTTTTCCTGTGAACCTCAGACAAAAGCGTCGCGAAAAATCTTTGTCTATCTTCTGTCCGCGGCAATAGACCTTCAGCACTGTCACAGATTATCAACTGGATTTTTTGCAGGTGGCTGTGACCGTTCCTGGCCATCTCTATTGCGTTGCAGGAAGGGCATAGGATGCGCTTCCCGCGACTTTCTGTGCCGTTTGTGGAGCACCTAAAAGTTGGGTGGTGAACCCCGTGAGTTAGACATCAGTGAGCGTGTGGAGACCCCGCTGTTCTAATGGGCGTGTATCGTGCAAGGCGGTTCATACGATCACACTTAGTTCTGTCCAGTCTTTTGCCCAAAAAGTTGGCGGGAAAGAGCTTGACAGTTTGTCGAATGCGTATTATAATTTAGAATGAAATTCAAAATTTTAGAACCTCTCTACTTTAGGAAAGAAGAAAGCAGGAGCCGCATCTTCGATATGACAAGGGTGTCAGAACCACCAGTCACCCATCTCAAGACTTCAACCACCGTGACAAAAGCGTTTGCGATATTGGACTTCTTGGCATCCAATGCCGAAAGTGGGGCATCGCTTGCAGCGATTTCCTCTCGCCTTGGCATTTCTAAGAGCACAGCACATCGATACATGGCCACGCTTGAGGAACTGGCAGTAGTCGAACGAGATGCGAAAGATCATTTCCGCCTCGGTGTTAAGCTCATCGAGCTAGCTGGAGCTGTCCTCAGCAATCATAGCCTGCACAAGGTTAGTGAGCCATTTCTTCGAGAATTGGCAACTCGCACCCAAGAGACAGTCCATCTGGCTACGCCCTCCGGCGATGAGGTTGTCTACATTGCCAAAATTGAGAGCACCCATACGGTGGGAATGACCTCGCGCATCGGTGCTCGTGTGCCGATGTATTGCACCGCTCTGGGGAAGTCGATCTTGGCCCATTATCCGGTCGAGCGTATTAAAGAAATCATTCGGGGTGGCCTGCTAGCGCGCACTCCCCATACGATCACATCTCCAGTGGCTCTGCATGCTGAACTGGAACGGGTGCGTGCTCAAGGATATGCTGTCGACGATCAAGAGAACGAGTTAGGTGTGCGTTGCGTTGGTGCGCCAATCTTTGATTATACAGGAAACGTGGTTGGGGCAATCAGTGTATCCGGGCCGGCCGATCGGATGACATTGGAGCGAAGCCTTGAATTAGCTCCATGGGTGAGAGACGCTGCGTATATGATATCTAAGAGGATGGGTTACTCTCGCTAGGCAGTGTCAACCATCTCTGGCTTATGAAGATACTTGATGGAGATATCTGACACCGAGGGAGATTGATCTATGGCTAAAATGTTGATTGACAGTCAATGGCTTGCTGCCTCGGACGGCAGAACCAGGGAGATCAGAAATCCAGGCACCGGTGAGGTCATTGATACGGTACCGCTGGCTACGCTGGAGGATGCCGAACGTGCATTGCAAGCTGCGCAACGTGGCAAAGAGGCTATGGCACGACTGCCAGCTTATGCGCGTGCAGAGATTCTGTTCCGGTGTGCAGCAGCGATGGAAGCCGAAAAGTCGGCGCTGAGTGAGTTGCTGGCGGCTGAGAATGGCAAGCCGATTCGCCAGACGCGTGAGGAGCTGGATGCCGCTATCCGGATCTTCCGTGGCTTTGCTGAGGAATCCAAGCGCATCTTTGGTCGGGTGGTGCCTATGGATGCGGTGCCCGGTCAGGAACGTCATCTGGCACTGGTCATTCGCCAGCCCTTGGGCGTGGTTGCGGCGATCGTCCCCTTCAACTATCCGGTTGAATTATATGCCCACAAAGCTGCAGCTGCGTTAGCAGCCGGCAATGCGGTCATTGCCAAGCCACCCAGTGATTGTCCTCTTACATTGCTCAGGATTGCTGCACTAATGGAGGAGGCCGGACTTCCGCGTGCTGCACACCAGATGATCACTGGATCAGGGGCGCTGATCGGTGAGTTTCTGGCACGCAGCCCGGGTATCCAAATGGTCACGGTGACAGGCAGTACCGAGGTAGGCATTAAGATATCGCGCTTGGCAGCCGAGCACCTCAAGAAAGTGCATATGGAACTGGGTGGCAACGACGCCACGATTGTCTGCGCCGATGCTGATTTGGAGAAAGCGGCCGATGCGGTTGTGTTGGGCCGCTTGGCACGTGGCAACGGCCAGATCTGCTGCGCTGTCAAGCGCATTTTCGTAGAGGCACCAGTCTATAATCAGATGGCTGAGATACTGACAGCGAAAGCCAAAGCGCTGAAAGTCGGCAACCAGTTGGGGGAAGACACAGATGTAGGACCATTGATCAGTGAGCAGGCTGCCCGAAAGGTGGAGGCGGTCATTAACGACGCTGTCAGGGCCGGTGCGCGGGTGACCACCGGAGGCAAGCGACACGGGGCATTCATTGAACCTACGGTGTTAGTAGACGTGCCACCTCAGGTGGAACTGTTCTGCCAGGAGACATTCGGACCGGTTGCCCCATTAGTCGCTTTCCACACTACGGATGAGGCAGTTCGAATGGCCAACGACAGCCCCTATGGCCTGCAAGCAGCCGTGTTCACAAAGGATATCTCCCGTGCTCTCGATATCGCCTATAGACTAGAGGCGGGCGGGGTTATCGTGAACTGGTCCTCGGCGCTGCGGGTGGAAAGCCTACCTTTCGGCGGGATCAAAATGAGCGGCCATGGGCGCGAGGGGCTGCACGATACTCTGAACGAGATGACCGAACAGAAGGTAATCCTGGTGCATAATGCCCTTACCGTATTCGAACAGATGTAGGCAGAGCGATGAGCAAGTGTGAGTACCTGCTCATGCAAGGTATCAGCAAGAGCTATGATGGAACCCAGGCCTTGCGCGGAGTGACGTTCTCTGCTGATCTGGGCGAGGTACATGCTCTCGTCGGTGAAAATGGGGCAGGGAAGTCTACTCTCATCAAGATACTCTCTGGTGCCGTCCGGCACGACACAGGCCAGATTTTGCTCGAAGGCAAACCTGTCTCGCTCGATTCGCCGCTGCATGCCCATCGGGCAGGTATCCGGGCCGTGTACCAGGAGTTCAGTCTGGTTCCTCACTTGAGCGTCACTGAAAACATTCTACTGGGCCAGATGCCTCGCCGTAGGTTTCATTGGTGGGTAGATTGGGCGGCAGCACATCGCCAGGCTCAGGCAATTCTGGATGAGCTCGGCTTCACTGGTATCGACGTTCGAACACCGGTCTCGCAACTGAGCGTCTCCTATCAACAGATGGTGGAAATCGCCAAGGCGGTGGCAGGGCGGCCACGCATTCTGATCCTTGATGAGCCTTCGGCGGTCCTCTCGCAGGAAGAATTAAAGCGTCTCTTTGCCCTTATGAAGCAGCTTAAGGCAGCTTCCACTCTCATCCTCTATATCTCCCATCGGTTGAACGAGGTATTTGAGGTGGCGGACCGCATTACGGTGCTCAAGGATGGGGAGATCGTGGGCACTGTGCGTCCGCAAGATACCGATGAGGGCCAGTTGATCAGGATGATGGTGGGACGAACCTTGGGGGAGTTCTACCCGAAGCGAGAGGCTAAAATAGGCGGTGAGGTTCTGGCTGTGCGTGGCCTGAGCCGGGAGGGTGCGTTCACAGACATTACTTTTTCGTTAGCACATGGAGAGATCCTGGGATTGTTTGGGCTGGTCGGCAGTGGCCGTACTCAAGTGGCGCGCAGCATTTTTGGTGCCGAACCACCCGATGCAGGAGAAATTCGCCTGGAGGGCAAGCTGGTCAGGTTGAGATCACCGCGCGAGGCATTACAGGCGGGCATTGCACTGTTGACTGAAGACCGCAAGCGGGATGGCCTGGTGTTGAGCTGTTCTATCCGTGACAACATCAGTTTAGCTACGCTGCCGCAGGTGACTCGTTGGGGATTCTTGGATATAGGTCGGATGGACGCACGAGTACAGCGTCAGGTGCAAGATCTGGCCATTCGTCCGCCTCAGATAAATCGGCTCGTCCGCCAACTTAGTGGCGGCAATCAACAGAAAGTAGCGCTTGCTAAGTGGTTACTGACTCAGGCCAAGGTGCTCATCTTGGACGAGCCGACGCGTGGTGTGGATGTGGCGACCAAAGTGGATATCTACCGTATTATGAGCGACCTGGCTGACCAAGGGATGGGCATTTTGCTCATCTCTTCGGAGCTGCCGGAGATTCTGGGCATGAGCGATCGAGTGTTGGTGATGCGTGAGGGTCGCCTTGTCGGTGAGTTCAGCCGAGCACAGGCGAGTGAGGAACGTCTGCTAGCGTGTGCAGCAGGGCTGCTTCAGTAATAGTGAGACCTAGTGCTAACCCCACTTATGGCTTGTATGTGAGAGAGGGAGATAGAAGTGAACGTTACGCTTTCGGTTCAGATTAGCCAACGGCTTTTCGCCCGATTGCGTCGCCGCTGGGCAGACTACGGATTTATGGCTGCATTTGTCATCTTGATCCTGATCGCTGCTTCGTTTTCGGATGTGTTCTTCACGCAGCGTAACATTAGTAATCTATTCCGACAGATCGTGACGAACGGGTTGATCAGCCTGGGTATGCTCACAGTGATCCTCACCGGCGGCATTGATCTTTCGGTTGGCTCGATTGTCGCTCTGAGCGCAATCCTTTCCAGTGGGCTGCAACAACAGGTGCCCCTTCCGTTAGCTATCCTGGCTGCCCTTATGGCGGGGGGATTGGTCGGGATTGTCAATGGCGTCTTAGTCGCCCGTTTCAGACTAGCTCCCTTTATTGTGACGTTGGCAACCCTGGGAGCAGTTCGAGGGGTGGTCTATGTCTACTCGGAAACACCCCAAACGCCTACAGATCCGGCCTTTCGCGCCATTTTGGGTGGATTTATCGGCCCTGTACCGGTGGCAGCTGCGATCATGCTGATCTGCTTCCCACTGGTCTGGGTGTTTCTTAATCGAATGGCTGCCGGGCGGGCCATTGTGGCGATCGGGGGCAATCAGGAGGCAGTCCGACTTGCGGGTATTGATGTGAGCCGGCACATCATATTGGCGTATGTTATCTCTGGTTTCTTCTCTGCCACTGCTGGTATCTTGCTGGCAGCGCGGCTGGGCATCGCTCAGCCTAGCGTAGGGGCGGGCTATGAATTGGATGCTATCGCGGCATGCGTCATCGGTGGTGCGGTTCTGGGGGGTGGTGGAGGTGGAGCAATTGGCACATTTGGCGGTGTGTTCACCTTAGGGTTGATCGACAACCTGCTGAACATGTTCAATGTACAAACCTACTACCAGCAGATTCTCAAAGGCCTTATCATCCTGTTCGCTGTGTTGGCCCGGCGCAAGGAACAATAGGCAACCGCGCACTGGTAACGTGCTCCGGCAAAGAGAAGTGGCAACACCACGGAAAGGGGGTGATCGAGAGCGGGCAAACCGGTATATTAAAAATTTAGAACCTATTTCAATAAACGTGTGATTCCATTTACACCTCAATAACGAGAATATTTGATCAAGGAGGGATCAAACTATGAAGCGAATGGTAATTCTCGGTATCCTCACAGTAGTCGCTTTGGTTGTCGCGAGCGCGACGCCAGTAGCTATGGCCCAAGGAAAAGTCATCCGCATTGGCATGGTGAATTTCTCACAGTGTTGTCCTTACTTTATCGGTATGGACAAGGCGGTCAAGGAGGAGGCAGCCGTCTACCCCAACATTGAGGTGATCAGCACCGACGCCAATGGCGACGCCGAAAAGTTGACGTCGGATGTGGAAGATGTGATCGCCAAGGGTGTCGACGGTATCATCCTCAGCGGTGCATGGTTAGAGGCTGCTCCGGCTGCCCTGGAGGCTATTGAGAAAGCGGGCATTCCGGTGGTCCTGGTGGACCGCAAGCTAAAAGGTGGTAACTACACCAGCTGGGTAGGGCCTGACAACTATGGCATCGGGGTGCAGGTTGGACAGTACATAGCGGATCGTCTGGGCGGCAAGGGTCTTCTTGTCGTGCTGCGCGGCGGACCGGCAGACAACAGTATTGGTCTCGACCGCACGAACGGGGTGCTTTCCATAGTGCAGAAAACAGATATCCAAGTGGAAATGGCACCCGATTGGGGCGGCTGGAGCTCCGATGGCGGCTTCAAACTGATGGAGAACATGCTGGCGAAGTTTGACAAGATCGATGCCGTCTTTTGTGAAAACGACTCGATGTGCCTAGGGGCACAGAAAGCCATCGCCGATGCCGGCCGCAGCGACGAAATGTTCCTGTGCGGCGTAGACGGAGAGAAGGCGGCCCTGGTCGCTATTATGACCGAAGGTTCCAACTATGCTTGCACCGGTCGTAATAACTCGGATCAGATCGGGCGTGCAGCGTTCCATCGGTTGATGGCAATCCTGGCCGGCGCCCAGGCACCCAAAGATACGATCCTGCCTTCCCCGCTCATCACCAAGGATAACGTTATCAAGTTCTACGATCCAGAGAGTGTGTTCTAAGCTGGGATAACCGCCGGCGAATATCTTAGCTGGCTCATCAGCAGCCTGGTGAGCTCTCCTTCGGGAGAAGCTCACCAGGCTTTGTGATTCGAACTTCCAATTTGCGCGAGCTTAAACCTCATGACCAAGGGATGCAGGGTAATGCTGTCCATGCAAGTATCAGCTTTTGATGATAGTCCCCAATAACCGAATTCCCGCTTCGGCGCCACTATTCCCAGCTCAAAGCGCATTGTGGCCAGCAATCTTTCACGTGTGTTCATTGCCGAATCGATCCAAAATACTAGTCATAATGAATTGCCATAACGAAAAACGTGTGTTATAATGGACCGTGAGCGCTTGCAGCACATTGTATCGAGGGAACGCTCCATAAATAACCGCACAGGCCTAAACCACAACCTCTGGATGTACTTCCGGGATTGGTATTTGAGGCTTCTTGATGCGCGATCAGATCACGTAGCCAAGATGGGTAGATGGCAGTGCTGGATCGTCTCAATCTCGAATTTCAGGATGTCCCGCCCAGAGACTGGAGACTGCTGATCAGCCTTCTGGTCATGGCCAATCTGGTCACGTTGACCAGTTGTGGTTGGATCGTGCTGAACCGGGCCTCCGTTCCGCACGGGGTGCGTGGCCGTGTAGTGGCTCAACCTCTTGCCACTCGCACGCCCTGGCCCACCTTTACGCCGACCGTACCCGTAACTCCAAGTCCCACCTACACGCGCATCCCCACGTGGACACCTTACTACACTGTGACACCGACACCTAGTGTAACCCCGACGCCGACCGAAACACCACAACCTCCCGTGCCAGAGCGCATCGTGATGGAGGCACCGCGGCCACCCACCCCTACACCCACTCCGACCCCTGCTCACGATTTCATCGCTTCGGTGCGGCAGCTCTCGCCATGCGAAAACGAGGGGAAGCATCACCTCTTCATCCACGTGCGGGACAAAGAGGGCCAAGGTATTCCTGGGGTGCGCGTGCATATCACCTGGCCAGGCGGTGAGACCTACGCCACAACCGGTCGTAAGCCGGAGGTCCACCCTGGGTTCGTCGATTTTGCAATGTTCAAGGGCAGCTATACGTTGCGGCTGGCTGACCTCGATAGCGAGGTAGTCGGACCACTCACGCCTGACATTCCGCGTTCTGAGATGTGCGACAAGACAGGAAACCCAGTGGCTAATTCGATGTATCACTACTCTTACGAGGTGGTATTTCAGCAGGTGCGTTGAGAGATGCCAGATTTTAAGCCGTGGCAGTGGATCGTGTTGCTCGCTTTGCTGGCCATGGTGAACGTGGTAGTGCTGGGTGGGTTGGGAGTGCTGATCCTGACTTACGATATCTGGGCCAGTCCTCAGTTGGAAGTTGCGCGAGAGGAAGTCCTTCCTACCCCGACACCCAAAGCCACTCTGCGCCCCACCTTCACTCCCACCTTTACACCGCAGGTATGGCCGACCGCGACGCACACGCGCACTCCCACTCCTGGACCGTCGCCCACTGCGACTTGGACGCCGTTGCCCACGCACACGTTATCTCCTCTGTTCGCCGTGCCGCCCACCGCCACACCGACAGCTACGCACACACCATCTCCGACCGCAACTTATACGCCCACCCGCACGCCGGTGCCGACCCGCACACCACTGCCCACTTGGACACCTCTTGCCGTTGTTTCACTGGTTGACGTGATCGGCATGGTGTCCTCTTCGGCCGCGATTCCCCATCCTACACCTGCGGTGACGTCCGCCGCACCACCCACCGTGACTTCAACGTCGACACCGACAGCTTCGCCCACCGCTACCGGGACGCCCACCCCTACGGTCACTCCGACCGCTTCATCTACTGCTACCAGAACTCCGACGCCGACGACACCGACCGCTTGGCCCATCAAGACGCCCACACCTACGCTTATATCAACCACCTCGCCTGGGGCTACCCCAACTCCTGCTTCCGCAGCGACGAAGACCTCAAGCCGTGGCACACCTGCCAACTGTCAAGCGGAAGCTGTACAGGTACGGCCACTTGGGATGGGCAGCGTCGCATTGAGTTGGCAGTCAGCGTGTCGAGCGAAGTCCTACCACCTTTACAGTGATATGGGCAGCGGTTTCGGCATCTATGTGTTGCGAGCAGAGGTGGAGAAGAATTCGTTCATCGATGCCAACCTGCGTCCCGATACCTTGTATCGTTATCGGGTTATCGCGCGCGACCGCGATCGTGAGGTATCTCTGGTCGACCTGGCAGTTACCACCTCACCTTCGCCTGTTGGGGCAAGTCTTGGCGGCCGCGCGCTGATGCCCCTGCCCACCCCCACCCGTGTTGCCGTAACTGTGACGCCGGCACCTACCCCGCTTCCGCCAGATACCGTCGTCTTGGGTGTGCTCAGTGCCTCGGACCATGTGGATGAGATCGACGGTCACTTGATCATCGTCGGTGAAGTGCGCAACGACTCCAACATGAACGTTGGCGACGCGAAGGTGAACGTCGTGCTCTATGATGCGCAAGGTGTGCGACAGGGAGAGGTTGAGGGGAAGCCCGTGTTGAGCACCTTAGCGCCGGGTGAAAGCGCACCTTTCGTTTTGAAACTAGGATCACTGGGTTCGGAAATACACTACAGCGTGCGGGCTACCGCACGCGCCCAAAATACCCCGCGCCTCAGGATGCCCGCAGCTTTGCATGTGCTCAGCACACGTCGCTTCGAGGACGATGTCGGCCTTTATCACATCGCCGGCGTAGTAGCCAACAAAGGTGCACGACGTGTCGAACGAGCGCGCGTCGTGGTCGTGCTCTATGATCGAGGAGATAGGGTGATTAATGTAGGCTTTGGCTATCCCAAACCTACAGTCTTAGCACCAGGTGAGCACGCCGATTTCGATGTCACCTTTACTTATTACCCCAAGGTGGTTCGCCACACCGTGTTGCTGGTGGCCGACTGAGCGGAAAAGCTCTCAGACATCCTAGGATCGCTCGGCACTTGTGTGGCAGGGTCATCGCAGACATACTGGCTCGTTTGTTGCAGACATCCGAATCTCGGCGCATTGACGCTGCCAACCAGCAATAGTATAATGGCTTGTAGAGAGTGAACAAGCCGCAAATCGTATCCGAAAAGCGGTCCTATGGAAACCCTCAAGCTCCAGCCCGAGCAAAGCAGGCAGGATAAGACGACAAGTGCCACACTGCCCCCTGGCACCATATTACAGGGTCGTTATCAAATCTTAAAGGTGATCGGCCTTGGAGGTATGGGGGCGGTCTATCAAGTGCGTGACAAACATTTCCAAGCTGCACAACGTATATGTGCGCTGAAGGAAATGATTGTCAACACCAGCGATCCATCTAAACGACGTCTCGCCGCTCAGATTTTCGAGCGAGAGGCGAACATCTTGGCTACACTCAATCACCCTTCGATCCCCAAAATTCACGATTACTTCACCCATGAGGATCGTCACTATTTGGTGTTGGAATTCGTGGAAGGTATGGATCTTGAGGCGGTGCTGCGTATTGTGCGCACACCATTGCCGGCCGAACGCGTGGTCGAGTGGGCAATCCAAATCTGCGATGTGCTGACCTATCTCCACAATCACCATCCCCCGATTGTGTTCCGCGATCTCAAACCCTCTAACATCATGGTGCGTCCCTCCAATCAGATTGCGTTGGTCGACTTTGGCATCGCGCGCACGATCAATGTGGGGGATCGGGGCACGATGATCGGGACAGAGGGCTATTCGCCTCCAGAACAGTACCGGGGTATTGCCAGCCCCCAAGGGGACATTTACGCGTTGGGCGCGACGATGCACCACCTATTGACGCGCCGCGACCCGCGCCTACATCCACCTTTCACATTTGCCGAGCAGCTACCCAGTCGCGTGAACCCTTCAGTATCCAAAGAGCTAGAAGCCGTTGTGATGAAAGCACTGGAATACGACCCGACAGCCCGTTACACCAGTGCCGAAGAAATGAAAGCGGCGCTATCGCGTTGTTATCCCGCTTCAGCATCTCCCGCTAAGGCCTTGGAGTCTGTTTATACCCTCACACCCGTTGACAACCGCTCGGACGCAAAGGTGCCTTCCTCTGAGTCCCAGACTGGCCAAGGTGTTGCAGCCTTAACGGCTCAATCGATTGTGCCTATCTGGCGCTTTCGGTGTGAGGATGAGGTGCGTTCATCCCCTGTGGTTGTGGATGGTGTTCTCTATGTGGGATGTTATGACAACAATCTATATGCCCTGAACGCTAGGACAGGGGAGTTTCTGTGGAAATATGCCACCGAAGG
>JANXAX010000450.1 GCA_025062175.1 Anaerolineae bacterium
ATGAGCATCCCGTACAGGGGTGTCTCAAATTGGGGATAAAACAGCAGCTGCTCGAAGTGGCGAGAGTTATGCGAGCCGTGACTGTCAGGGAGCGATTAATACGCCGCTTGTTTGTGCGCGCGGCTGAGTGAACCCTATCTCGCCCCAAGAATGAAATATACTTACCGTACCCACAACAAGCACACACGGACCAGATGAGCAAGAGGAAAGGAGGGCTGAATGACTCAGCAGGCACGTTCCTATAAAGAAGAGCTGGTGGGGGTCTTTGGTTATCCGGTGGCGGAAAACCCCACCTGTGTGATGCAGCAGGCTGCCTTCGAGGCGCGGGGATTGCAGTGGCGTTACCTCACCATCGAGGTGCGGCCGGAGCAGCTGGCCGATGCGATGCGTGGGCTGCGCGCTTTCAACATGCGCGGCATCAATCTGACCATTCCCCATAAGGTGGCGGTGATCCCCTACCTGGACCGCCTCTCTCCGGAGGCCGAACTGATCGGTGCGGTGAACACCGTTGTCGCCCAAGGTAACGAGCTGATCGGCTACAATACGGATGGCAAGGGATTTCTGCGCTCGGTGCGCGAGGACGCGGGGGTCGACCCTCGTGGGAAGCGGGTGGTCTTTTTGGGCGCCGGCGGTGCTGCGCGAGCGATGGCGGTCGAGATGGCTCTCGCGGGTGTCAGCCACATCACTATCGTCAACCGTACCCCTGCGCGCGGCGAGGAGCTGGCGCGTCACCTGCGCGAGCGCACCCATGTCGTGGCGGAATATGTGCCCTGGCAGGAGGAATACGTTGTGCCGCCGGATGTGGACATCCTGATCAACGCGACTTCCATCGGGCTGTTTCCCAATGTCAGCGAGACGCCGCGCGTGGCGATGTCTTCTATCCGCAAGGATTTGCTGGTCTGCGACGTCATCCCCAACCCACCGCGCACCGCTTTCCTGGCTGCCGCGGAACGGCAGGGAGCGCGCACCCTGGACGGTCTGGGCATGCTGGTGTATCAGGGCGCCATCGCCTTCCAGATGTGGACCGGGGTCGAACCTCCCATTGATGTAATGCGGCGTGCTTTGGAAGAGGTATTCGGTTCTTAACCGGAGAAGACACTCTATCTATGAAAATCGCACCCTGGCCGATCGAACCCGCGTGGGGCAGCGCTGCTATCGTCTTCTATGCCCTGCTCTATGCCGTTCTGCATAGTGCGTTAGCTGGCCGCGTGGTAAAGGAGTGGGCGCGGCGGCGATGGGGCACGTTGGCCGACCGGTGGTACCGTCTGGGGTACAACTTCCTTGCCATAGTATTGCTGCTGCCACTGGGTCTCATGCTGGTGAAATTCCCTGACCGGACGCTCTACACCCTCGCCTCGCCCTGGTACGCGCTGGCATTAGGGATTGAGGGACTGGCCCTGCTGGGCATCCTCTATGGGGTCTGGATCACCGACGCTTGGAGTTTTCTGGGCATCCGCCAGCTTTTCAATCCCCAGTGTGCCGAGACGTATCGTTGCGTGCCGCTCATCGTCACCGGCATGTATCGCTGGGTGCGCCATCCACAGTATCTATTCGGCTTGATCCTGCTATGGTGCGCTCCCAACATGACCATGAACCGCGCGGTGCTCTCGCTGGTCTTCTCACTCTATCTATACATTGGCACGTTTCTGGAAGAACGCCGGTTGGTCGCCGAGTACGGAGAAACCTATCGTCAGTACCAGCGTCAAGTGCCGCGCTTGTTTCCTTGGCGCGGTCCGGTGCGGGTGAGGTTAGAGCGCTGAGCAGGCTTTTTGAGATGATCTCCCAGCCGAACCGCACGTGTGGACAAGTGGCTTCGCAACCGCTTCCCGACCGTCGCGGCT
>JANXAX010000451.1 GCA_025062175.1 Anaerolineae bacterium
AAAGCGTCTTGGCATGCACGGTGCCTTGAGGGTTGATTTTGACCAATTCTAATGCGATTTGCCGCAATAAGGGCAACAGAGGTTTATTACTTCGCGCATCCTCCCACAATGCATCGACGGCTGCCGGATTCTCTTCCCCTATAATCATTAGCTCGTCATACTGACAGGTGATCAGCAAGCGCATATTCTGGAAGGTCAATCGTCCCCCCTGCACCATCACGCTGCGCACCCATTCGCGCTTGGGACGCACCGGGCGGTAGCTGATCTCGAGGGTGAGGGGAGAGTCAGTGCGGTGCAAAGTAACATAAGCGCCGGTCACCAGCTGGTGGCGTGCGTACCAATCGGCCAGGCCCCATACGTAGTTACGTTTGCCGATCACCCAGCCGGGGATGCGCTCACCGCTCTGCCTGTCCACAAAGGTGATCCGCACATATTCCGCATTCGGCTGCGGGAAGAAGGGCGCCGTTCGCGCTGTGATCGGCAACGTGCCAGCGCGACGGTGCGGCCAGCTGAGCACCAAAGTGACCTCGTCGCTCGTTATAGAGGGCACGGACAGCGTGCTGTAATCGGTTGCCTCGTCGTCGATCTCGATCAGCAGACGTCGCAGGTCATCGTCCAACTCTCCGAGTTCGAAGGACAGATCGGGCAGTTCGAGATGACGCGGCACCTGCGCGAGGGCTTGGGGCATCATCCGACGCAGATACCACAGGACCTGCCCACGCGGACCGACATCCACAAAACGTTCGTCCGCCGCCAGTGCATAGTTCAGTGAAAACTCTTGCAAGGCAGGCGAGGTGGTCGATGGCAGCTCTAGATCCTTCAACAGCGCGGATGCGGGCAACGGTCGGCTATTGTAATCGATCGCCGCCTCGGCGATGTTCAAATGACCCGCGGTGACGGGCACCAACAGGCCTTTCAGCAGCCACATGTCCCGGAAATGCGCAAAATCGGGGTGGCTTTGGAGCGTCTCAAGCAACTTGGGCGTGATCCAGTTGCGGTGCTGGGTGTACAGCTCCGCTGCCGAGACTTTTTCTTCCACATCTGTCACCCCACGACCGTCACCAAGGTTCAGTGGATGCGCATGGGAGAATTCGGCCGCGAACTCACGCACTCCATAGGGTGTCCCAAAATCCACTTGGATCACAGAGAAGTGGCCATATCGGGGATGGTATCCGGTGCGCTGCCCGACCACAGTGCCAGCGGCATAGTTGTATCGTGGGAACACTAACCGATCTCCGATCGCATAATGGCCCTGTGGCTGATATACTACGCCCCCTTCCAGCTCCATTTGCAGTGCCAACTCCTCTTGTTCGAGGCGGTGCTGGATCAAGGCAAGCACCAGCTGTTCCGTGGTATGGGGCTGCGCGCTGTCCAACAACACTTTGAAGAGGTATTCAACGTCGTCGAACTGAATGGTCAGCTCTTGCCAATATTTAGCCGTTTGTGTTTTGCGCTGCACCAACGAAACCCGCTCCCAATTTACCAAGATCGTCCCGTTAGATGTCAAATGCTTTTACTGTTACCAGGCCAAGTTATGCATTATAAAACAACCAAATGATCCGAGCAAATTTGGCACATATTATGTGGAAATGCAGCCCAGTGATATGAGTTTTTGACCGCACGAGTGCCCAACCCTCTTGCTGGTGTCAATGACGCACGCTCTGAATCTCAACCTTTTAAGGGTTCGGCAATGTGCATCTTTGGCTTGCTCAGGGTTTACGCGACAACCATGCCAGTATACTCAGCACGCCTAAGCTCAACACGCCAAGCGCCACCAGCTTGAAGCGTGGCGATGGACCGATCAGCGCCATAGCGCCAAATGCCGTGCAGAGCATG
>JANXAX010000452.1 GCA_025062175.1 Anaerolineae bacterium
CTGTTGCAGACTGCCTTGCCCCACACCTATGCGCTCCATTTGAAAAACACCGATCAGTATTACGAAGCGACATTAGGATTTACCGAAGAAGAGCGCGAACGGGGTATCATCCAGATCGCTGCAGTGCGTGAGCTCGTGCTGGCCCACGCGGATCAGATCCCGGTGGACACGTTGGTGGGATATCTGGAAGTCAGTGGTCCTAAGCTAGGACGTGACTACTCGGATCACAAATTGGAGAAACAGCTGCGCGAGTCGTTCCGCTACCTTAAGGGAGTGTGGGACACCAAGATATAGGGATCAACACGCTTCAACCGCGTTGCGGATGTGACTCAACCGCTTTACCCGCGTAACGTCGTCCATTTCGATTGCCACGACATCGATGCGCCACTTCACATCATCCAGCCCGGCTGCCTGGAGATAGGACTGAGCGACTTCGAGTATTTTGGCCTGCTTGCGTGGTGTAATGCTAGCCTCAGGAGGTCCGTACTGCCCTGAGCGCCACGTGCGCACTTCCACGAAAACCAGCGAGTCGCCATCGCGAGCCACAATGTCCACCTCTCCACGCCGGCAACGCCAGTTGTGCTCGAGGATGGTGTACCCTTGACGCTGCAGGTAGACTGCCGCGATCTGTTCTCCCTCTCTGCCCAGCTTCTGTCTCGTGCGCCTCATTCAACTGGCACCCCATCTCATGGATGGTCCACATTCTTTGCTCCAGCACATCCCGCATCCATTCTAGTGGGCTATGAAATTCCAGCAAGCCAGAGCGACAGAGATCACCGCCCAAGGGCACCTGTGGCTGGTCGCCCGCCGGCGCGAGCGAGGACGTCGCGGTAGGGAGACGTCCGGCGACACGCTCACCAGGCGCGACTTCCTTCGCCAGCCTTTCATAGATCTTCCATCTGTTCTATTCACCCCCGGTGTGAAATACGTCCGCCTTCCACGGGATGTCGCTCAAACTCGCTCTCATCTTGATGTACCTGGACCAGTGCCAGCTTGCCTGCAGCAGTCATCTATGGTAGGATAGGAATATCGTGCCGCAGGATGTCTGAAGGCGCTATCCCCAATGCATGTCGGGCTGAATGCTCAACTGCTCACCCTGAGGCAAAATTATCGGGGGGCAGGCATCAATACTTATATTTTCCACTTGTTACGCGCCATAGGCGAACTCGAACTGCCTCATCGCTTCACCGTTTTCTTGGGCGAACGCGGGTTCCGCAAGGACAACCTTGACCTACGTTACACACGCTGGCCGACACATCATCCAGCAGCCCGCATCCTCTGGGAACAATTAGTATTGCCTGGGCTGCTCCGACGTGCCGGCGTCGAGGTCTTGCATGCCATGGCGTTCGTGATCCCGCTTTTGACGCGTTGCCCTGCGGTGGTGACCATCTACGATCTAAGCTTTCTCCGATATCCCCAGGCATTTCGCCCTTTCAACCGCTGGTACCTCAGCCATTTCACCCCCTTGTCAGCGCGCAGAGCACGGCGCGTAATTGCGATTTCGGAAAGCACCCGCCAGGACGTGATTCGCTATCTGCGCGTGGCGCCGGAACGTGTCGAGGTCATTCACTGCGGCGTTGCACCTTCTTTCCGCCCGTTGCCCGCTGGCGAGGTGGAGCGCTTCCGAAGTAAGCATCAACTGGATGCCCCATTTATTTTATTCGTGGGCACCCTGGAGCCGCGCAAGAACGTCGATCTGCTCATCCGGGCATATGCGCGTTGGCGTGCCGGCGATAACCGAGCCCCCCGGCTGGTCATCGCCGGCGCGAAGGGCTGGTATTTCGAGACCGTTTTCCGCACCGTGACGCGTTTGGGACTGG
>JANXAX010000453.1:0-274 GCA_025062175.1 Anaerolineae bacterium
TTTCGAAAGGAGCCAGGCACCTACTATCTGGGACGCGGATGGCTGGAGGCGGACGTATCGCGCATCAACCTCACGGGCGCGAACGATACCCGTTACGGCGCAGATCCCTTAACGACGTATGAGATCTACGCTGCCCAATATGGACCAGAAACAGCCGAATGGCTGGTGGATCAGCTCTACCGCAATTATCGAAGGTTGGTGTTGGTAGCTCACACGCAGGCAGAGCTGGAACGTTATCGTCCCCGCGTGGAACAGATCGCACAATTCTGCCAGC
>JANXAX010000453.1:284-1818 GCA_025062175.1 Anaerolineae bacterium
ACGAGGAGATTATGGGTTCCGATCGCTACATGCAGCGGCTGATCGAAGTGGCTACGGCGCTGGATCAGGCGGATGAGGAATTCCTGGTCGTGCCCCCAGGTGGCGAGATCACCCAAGACCAGTTTCAGACACCTGGCAATTGAACTACACCCCTAGTGCTTTGGAATCTGGGTGGTTGTTACGCGGAACGCAGATGACTCAAATATAGAGCGCTCCGGGCCATCTATCATGCAAAAGATTAGCTGCCATCGGACCGAGGGGGTTTGCAATGCCCACAGTGACGATCATCTACGGCGAAGAAGTGCGTGCGCTGCCTGCCGCGCGGGATAGTTTATTAGGCGATGTGATCATCGCGGCTGGTCTGCCGCTTGAGCAACCATGTGCCGGCCGTGGTACGTGTGGCAAGTGCAAGGTGTTGGCCGAGGGAGGTCTGAGCCCCTTCGACGAGATCGAACGGAAACATCTCACCCCCGGAGAGCGGGCCCTGCACTACCGATTGGCTTGTCGCACGCGCGTGTACGAAGACGCACGTGTGACCCTGGCACCGATTGTGGTCTATTCCAACAAGAGCTTCCGTGCCAGCAACCGTTACAAGCGCGATGTCCATGTGCCACTCGGCCTGGCGATCGACCTGGGCTCGACCACGGTGGCCGCCTTCCTCACCATGTTGGACAACGGTGAGGTGTGTGCCGGCGCTGCCACGCTCAATCAACAGACCGTCTTTGGCGGTGATGTTATCTCGCGTCTGGCTGCCGTGTTGCGCAATCCGGAGAACGCGGAACGCCTGCACAACCTGGCACTCGCTTCCATCAACCAGGCGGTGGATGCTCTAAAGTTAGCGCCCAAGGTGCATACGCGCATCGAGAGAGTGGTGATCGTCGGCAACGTCGCGATGCACCATTTGCTGGCCAAGCTCCCTGTGCATACTCTGGCGATGATGCCCTTCCAACCCTATGATAAGTCACCCATTCGGGATGCGCGTCCGCTGATGGGGGGTATCTTTCCGGAACATGTGCGTGTATCGCTGCCTCCGTTGATCGGTGGCTTTGTGGGCACAGATACGCTGGCCTGTCTGGCCTACTTCGGTTTCGACAATCCCCCTGGCCCCATCGCCGCCATCGACCTGGGCACTAACGGTGAAGTGATGGTCACCGATGGTCAACGCATCCTCACCGCCTCCACAGCAGCTGGCCCTGCCTTCGAGGGAGTTAACATCTCATGCGGTACACGTGCCGTGGATGGCGCCATCATCGGAGTACGCCTGGTAGATGGCGATCTGGTTTACGAAACCATCGGTGATGCGCCGCCTATCGGACTGACCGGCTCTGGTTTGCTGAGCATGGTATGGACGCTGCGCCAGGCCGGAGTGCTGCGTGAGGACGGACGTTTTGCCAGCGACCCACCGGTGTTGGCTGACCGAATTGTTCAGGATAGTAACGGCCGTCGTTTAATACTCACACCGGACGGTCGCTTGAGCTTTACCCAGAAAGACGTGCGCGAACTGCAGAAGGCCAAAGGGGCGATGCGAGCTGCG
>JANXAX010000454.1 GCA_025062175.1 Anaerolineae bacterium
CCGCGTTTGGATGCAACATGGGCACACGTCTATATCGCAGTGTTCACAAGCGAAGCATGCACATGGGTCACCGCCACATCGTAGCGTAGTCCAATTTTGGCATATCCATTGGTGAAGTGCAATTCATGTCCCCCTGGCATTCAAATCGACAACGAATGGGAACAGCGATCCAGGGTGGCGGCAATATACCTGAGCTGCGACCGTCAGGGAGCAGTATCTCCGTCGCTTGCTGATGCGCGCGGCTTGGGTTGAACCCCACTTCTCCGGAGTGAAATGTGCCCATCCCTTTCGGCGGATTCGCCCCCGTGCTCAGCGCAGCCGGGCCATGATCGCGCCGCTGCCCAAAAAGAGCAGGATGCCCGGCACGACGAGGCCCAGGAAATTGCCACTCAGCAGGATGAGTCCAACGAAGGGTAACACGGCAACGATCAGGCACGCCATCACCACCGTACCCAAGTAGCGGCTGCGCCGCCTGCCCACCGCGCGCCATACCGCCTCGGCAATGAGGCTGCCGGTCAGGGGCGCGACCAAGAAGGCGATCAGCCAGGAGAAAAATCCTATGCGTGCCACGATGAAGGTGAAGATAAATCCAGCGATGAAGGACAAAGGCAGAGCGACGGTGACGGCGATGAGATAATCTAGCTTGCCGCCAGTATAGAAGCGATTCTGCTGGGTGCGTACACAATCTGGGCAGCGAAATCCCACCGGCGTGCGCACGGCACACTTGGGGCAAATAGGATTGCCACAGCGGTTGCAGCGCAGGCTGGTCAGCATGTCGGCATGGCGATAACATGTGAGCGTTGTCGCCTCATTTGCATCCATGCGCTTAATCTCCGCTTTCATCAGATGGGAATCCCAGCCGTTGCATCAGAGTGCGATAGAAATAGGCATGGTCCTGCAACCGGATGAAACGGCAGGCGCGCGGACTGGCATGGACTTCAACCTCGTCGCGGTCGGCCAGCTCCACCTGATACTGGCCGTCGATGGTGAGGATGGCTACATGGTCGGTGCGCACCTTGATGCGCACCACGCTGCCTTGCGAAAGCACGATGGCGCGTTCCAGGCTGAGGTGTGGTGCCAGGGGGATCAACAGCATATTTTTCAGCTCGGGCGGCACGATGGGACCACCAGCTGCCAGAGCATATGCGGTAGAACCGGTAGCGGTGGAGACGATCAACCCGTCGGCGGCATAGGTGGTCAGATAGCCGCCATCTATGTAAGTGGGCAAGCGCACAATACGCGCCAACGCGCCACGGCTGACCACCACTTCGTTGAGCGCCTCGTGACAGCCCATCTTTTGACCACCGTGCCAGTATTCGGCCTCCACCATCATGCGCTCTTCGAGCCAAAATTCGCCCGCCAGGGTGCGTTCCAGCCCCTCATGCCATGCTTGGGGCTGGAGCTCCGCCAGAAACCCCAGGCGCCCTAAGTTGATGCCCAAGATGGGGATGCTGTGCCGTGAAGCCATACGAGCGGCGCGCAGCATGCTGCCATCGCCCCCCAGAGTGATGAACAGGTCGAGCGATGCAGCTTGTTCCGCCACCGCAGCTTCATCCCAGTTGGATCCCACCCAAGCGGAGACGCCACGGACTTCCAGAAATTCCAATATCTCAGCGGCCAGGATGCGCGACTGTGGGATCATGGGGTGGTATAATAAGCCGATGCGTTTGAAACGGGGACTGGGACATTCTTTCATAGCGTCAACCAAGGCAGATTATCGCTTGGGATGGCTGCTATGTCAAGCCGACCAGGATAAGGGGCGTATTTCAAACTCGGGGACGAATGGAAGTAACAGTTCCAGTGCCGAAGGTGGT
>JANXAX010000455.1 GCA_025062175.1 Anaerolineae bacterium
AGGGATGGTCGGCCAGCTCCGCCGGCAACACCTGCAGGGCACGCTCGAAATCATCCACGATGGGCAGCAGCTTTAACAAAAGCGCCTCGTTGCTGCGACAGCGGATGTCCTCGCGCTCTGCCTCGACGCGCCGACGGTAGTTGGCAAACTCAGCACGTGCGCGCTGCCAACCTTCCAGATACTCTGCCGCTTGTGCTTGTGCTCTTTCCAACTCAGCCTTCAAGGCGGCTATATCGACTGCCTGGGTTTCAGCAGGGGTAGCCGCAGGCTCGGTCTCTTTTGCCACCTCCTCCGACTCTGGCTGAGATAACAGTGGCTCTCCTGCTACCAGGTTCTTTTCGTCCTCCGACATAGCTCCTCCTGTCTCCAATCACAAGTCCGATGATCTAATTGATCATAGCACCATCTTGTGTCCGGATAAGGCCGCTCAGCACAGGTGCGCTTCATATGGAGATGAATGGAAGCGAGAGCCTGTAAAAGTCTGGCAACCGAAATCGCGCCTGACAAGCGCGCCGCCGGGCGTCCTCCTGCGAGGACGCTGCCAACCCCGTCCACAGGAGCGGAAAGCCGGCCGCGGGCTCCCAAGCAGCGATTTCACTCGTTCTCGCCGACAACCGCGTTTCCACCTCTTCCCAAAATGAAATACCCCTTAACGGCCGTACAAACTGCTCATCAGGTCGCTCATCAACTGAGCGACGAAGCGCACCACGGACACCGCACGGTCATATCGCATACGCAAGGGGCCCAACACTCCTAGTGCGCCAGCGACCTGGTCCTCCACCCCATAGCGTGCTAGCACAAAGCTCACCGCCGCTAGATCCCGCCAGCGCCCTTCACCGCCGATGATGACTTGCAGACCGCCCCGTTGCAACACTTCGCTGACCAAGGCGTCGATGAGCTGGCGCTCCTCCAGCAGGCGCACAACTTGCTGAGCGCTTGCGCTGTGGACGAACTCCGGCTGACTCAACAAGTTGAGCAGGCCATCGCGATAGATCTCAGTGGCGTTGCGTGCGTCGAGACGACGCATCATATCGCATACAGCGTCGCCCACGCGATGTTCAAACTCTGAAAGACCGGGCAAGGTGGCAGCAATGGCTGCCTCGTGAAGCCCTTCCCAGCGGTGACTGAGCATTGCGGCGATGCGTGACAGCTCGTCCTGAGTCATCGGCGCACCCAGTGTCAGGACCCGTTGCTTCACTATACCGGCATACAGCACCAGGATCAATAATGCCAGCGTATCGCGAATCGAGATCAACTCCACGTGTTTGAGACGACTGGGCGCAGACTTGGGAGAGGTCACCAGAGCCGCGCCACGAGCGCGATGAGCCAAGACAGCTGCTGCCAGGCGCATCCATTGTTCCACATCTGGCTGCGCCTGGTGAAACTGATGCCGGATGGTGCGCCGTTCGGCGGTGGGTAAATCACTCTCTCCCATCAGCTTTTCAACAAAGTAGCGATAACCCTTCTCGGTAGGCACCCGCCCCGCCGAAGTATGCGGATGGGTCAAGTAGCCCTTCTCTTCAAGCCATGCCATTTCGTTGCGAATGGTGGCCGGGCTGATGTCCAGATGGTAGAGCTCCCGGATCGCCTTCGACCCTACGGGTGTCGCTGTGCGAATGTATTCGCTGATCACCAGGCGCAAGATCGTCTGGCAACGCGGCGTCATGTCCTCGGTTTCTGGCATCGTGGCTGGGATCATCACAATTGCTCCGGCCTACAACCGACCAGGGAGTTAGCACTCTCGATATGAGAGTGCTAAGAACCTCACGCGCCTATCATACCACGAAGCCTGGGGTGTGTCAA
>JANXAX010000456.1 GCA_025062175.1 Anaerolineae bacterium
TAGGTGATATTGTGCTGGAAGGCGAGCTGGTGCATTTTGGTGGTGTGGGCACCGCCTTGTGCATCACCTATGACAACCAAGCGCGCTTCGTGCGCCAGCGACTCCATCGCAAGCACGACTGGAGCATGTACCGCGTGGTGCTGGGCGCGGCGGTGAGCAACAACACCGACACCACCCTGGACGTTGCGGTGAGTCTGCTGGCGACCGGCGTCACGCTGCAAGACGTGGCGACGCAGACGGTGCGCATCGAGTCAGGCCGTGAGGCGACCATCACATGGAATGCCCAGGTGACCGATGCACCCCATGCCGACCTGGCTTTTGTCGCGATTGCCCAGGACGGCAGGTACAGCGACGCCAGCAAGCCCCGCTTGACGACCGGGCCGGAAGGCACGCTGGCCATCTATCGCTACACCGCGCCCGACATCGTGGGCACGGCGGGCACGCTCGCGGACGAGGGACGCGTCACCGAGCGCATCGTGCTGCCGCCGCGCTACGACACCCGACGCGGCATGCTCCAGGTGCGCATCGACCCATCCTTGGCAGCCAGCATCCGCGACGGGCTGAGTTATCTCGAGCATTACCCCTACGAGTGCACCGAGCAGACCGTCAGCCGCTTCTTGCCCAACGTGTTGACCTACCGTGCGTTGCAGCAACTGGGCATCGCCCGGCCCGAGCTGGCTGACCGGTTGACCCGGCTGGTGGAACACGCGCTGGGCAAGCTCTACGCTCAGCAGAACCCCGATGGCGGCTGGGGATGGTGGCCGGAGCGGGAGAGCAACCCGCATGTCAGCGCCTATGTCGTCTTCGGCCTGTTGATGGCGCGCCAGGCGGATTTCGGTGTGAACGAAACGGTGCTGCAACGCGGGCTGGATTTCCTGCGCAGCCGCTTGGTCTCCGTCCGCGAGGTGGAGGCGGCGTACGTGGCGAACCAGCAAGCGTGGCTGCTCTACGTGTTGGCCGAAGCCGGCCAGGCGCCCACAGACCACCTTGAGGAGCTGTACACCTACCGCGCGCGTCTCAGCTGGTATGCGCGTGCCTATCTCGCCATGGCGCTCCAGCGGCAGGGATACGGCGAGGACTGGATCAACACCCTGCTCTCCGACCTCAACAGCGCTGCCATCCTGAGCGCCACGGGTGCGCATTGGGAGGAAACGGAGACCGACTGGTGGGCGATGAACTCGGACACGCGCACGACCGCCATCGTGCTGGACGCGCTGGTGCGCCTCGACCCGGACAATGCGCTGATCCCCAACGTGGTGCGCTGGCTGATGGTCGCGCGCAAGGCGGATGTCTGGGCGACCACGCAGGAGACCGCCTGGGCGCTCATCGCCCTCACCGACTGGATGCGCCACACGGGTGAGCTGCAGGCAACGTATCATTACACCGTGCAGCTCAACGGGGAGACGCTCGCTGACACAGAAGTCACTCCGCAGACAGTGGAACGCAGCCAGGACATCCGTGTGGAGGTTGCCCAGCTGCTGCAGCAGGTCTCCAATCAGCTGGTCATCGCGCGCGGCGCTGGCCCGGGTCAGCTGTACTACACCGCCCACCTGCACGTCTATCTGCCGGTGGAGCAGCTGCCTGCCGTCAACCGCGGCATCATCGTGCAACGGCGCTACACGCTCGCCACGTGTGACCAGGGAACACGCTGTCCGGACGTGAAAGAAGCCAAGGTGGGCGATGTGCTCCGCGTGGACCTGACCGTCATCGCGCCGCATGACCTGTACTACGTAGTGGTCGAGGATATGTTGCCCGCCGGCGCCGAGGCGATCGACACCGGACTGGC
>JANXAX010000457.1 GCA_025062175.1 Anaerolineae bacterium
GGCGTCACCGGGTTGAAGCGCTTGAGGGGCTCAACATTCGTCGCACATCTCGTTGGTGAGATACTTCGCTGCAACGGCGCGCAAAGAAACGTCAGAGGTTTTGCCCTGCAAAATCATCTTCAGCGCCTGTATGTCCGTCGCCCATGCCACATCGCCGGGCGCCAACAAGCACACACTCCCGGGGGCGTATTCGGTGAAGAGCTGATCATCTTTGTAGTAAAAATGCTCCTCACACCTGCGCACAGGGTAGATGCGCATATGGGGCGGTATCTCGTTCGGTTTGAACCAGAGCTTGATCTCGCGTTCCGCTTCCTCAGGTGTTGCCGAAGCGTGGATCAGGTTGTCCATGCGCTGACCGATCTCTTCACCTCGCTCGTTCTTGAGTGGCACCAGCGTGCCCAGAGAGCGAATGCAGCCCGGCTTCTGCTCACGGGCCACATGAGGGTTGGTCGGCCCAGCGATCTCACGCGCCTTCTTCACCGCATCAGAGCCCTGATACACGATGGCAATCACGCGCCGCTTGTGTGGCTCATCCGGGTAGTGGAGCAATCCCATGATGTATTCGATCAAGGCCGGATAAAACGCCTTGCCACGATGTTCAGCATAATGCTCCTCTGCTAGCATGCGGGTAACGTGGACAACTTTCGCACCGGCAAAGCGCAAGCCAGTGTGAAACTCAGACAACTGTGAGAGGACATAACCGGTTAACGAGTTTTTCAATGCATCTGGCTTGATCAATACCAAGGTCTGCTCGAATTCGTTGCTATGCACAGGGACTCCCTCCAGTCACTCCTGACGATATGGACTCGATCGTTTCAAAACAAAAGATTATAACACGCGCCATCCTTGTGCCAAAAATGGGTTCTCCCTGAGAGATGCGTTCCCAAAAATTCCAGAGGGTGAACCCGGCCGTCCCAAAGTTGTGGCAATCATCCGAGCTGTGACTGTCAGCGAAGCGATAACCATTGCGTCGCTCGCTGATGGAAACAGCCCAGCTTGAACCTCCCTTTCCACAAAACGGAGCGGTCTTTCCAGACAAAGTGTAGGGTAGCAGCTCTTCAGCCCAACATCCGTAAATAGCTGTACTTTTTATGTAATGTATGCTATCATGAAACTATGAAGCGAAAATGGTCACGACGGGTTTTCCTGAAGCTGGCGCTTGGGATGCTAGCCGGCGCATGCTCGGCACGTTCAGGTGAATTGCCGTCCACTACAGAAACGTCTGCAGAGGAGCTCCCACCGCTCTTTGCACTCGCGGCACCTTCGCCTTCCCCTATCCCGACAGCCTTGCCCGCACCAGATGGCGCTGCGGTTGCCTTTCTTTCCGCATGGAGTGCGGGCGATTACGCCACAATGTACGATTTACTGTGTCAGGCAGACCGCAGTGCAATCCCTTTCGAAACATTTCGCGGGCGCTATCTCAGAGCACAAACGGAGGCGACTGCGACCGCCGTCCAGAACGAGCTGCGGGCGGTGTTGGCTCGAGGGAACAGTGCCAGCGCCAGCTTTCGCACTATATGGCAAACCAGCTTGTTCGGACCGTTGAGCTTTGAAAACACATTGCCGCTCATATGGGAAGGGGGACGCTGGGTGGTGGATTGGTCCTCTGCGCTGATACTGCCAGCGCTAGGCGAGGATCTAACCTTGGTGCTGCTCGATCGTACTGCGTCGCGCGGCAACATCTACGAGCGTAACGGTCTAGGACTGGCAGTGCAAGGCAAGATGGTGGAGATCGGAGTCGTACCAGGCAGGCTACCCAACGATCCTGGGCCGGTCAT
>JANXAX010000458.1 GCA_025062175.1 Anaerolineae bacterium
ATCATCCCGAAGCGCGTTACATCGGACAGATGGACCAGGCGGCCGAATATATATTGAGACACATCGAACCAGATGCTGTCCTGATCACACTGGGCGCCGGAGACGGATATCGGGTCGGAGAATACGTGCTCGAGAGGTTAAGACGGCGTGCACAGCGATAAAGCAAGTTCTTGTGTTGCTAGTGAGTTGTCTCCGAATGTCCTGGCGCTGGAAGCGGCGCTCCGTGCTAGGATAGGCAATCGTGTGCGCCGCCACGAACCGATGGCACGCCATACCCCTCTTGGGGTGGGTGGCCCGGCGGATCTATGGATGGCTGCTGCCGCGCTGGACGAGTTGATCACCGCGGTACAGCTGGCGCGACAGCATCACTGCCCGGTGCTGCTGATGGGCAGTGGGGCCAATTTGTTGGTGAGCGATAGGGGAGTACGAGGATTGGTGATCCAAAATCGTTGTGAGGGCACTACATTTTTCATGCACGATGAACCGTCTGTTCTCGCGCTTTCTGGCACTCACCTGGCATCTTTAGCGCGCATGGCGGCTCGTCATGGGTTGAGCGGGTTGGAATGGGCGGTTGGTGTGCCAGGTACCTTGGGTGGTGCCGTGGTCAATAACGCCGGCGCTTTCGGGAGCTGTATCGCCGACTGCTTGATGCGTGCCGAGCTCTTTACACCGGATGGCGAACGTGTGTGGCAGCCCACCACGTGGTTTGAGTACGGTTATCGTTCGAGTCGCCTGAAATGCATTCCAGCTGGTTCATTAGATTCCTTCGTCGTGCTACGCGCTGAACTGGGACTCAAGCGAGCTTCACAATCGGAGATTGAGGATCGGATGGCCCGTTTCAACGCACAACGTCAACGCACGCAACCGGACGGTGCAAGCTTGGGCAGTATGTTCAAGAATCCTCCAGGAGATTATGCCGGGCGTCTGATTGAAGCGGCCGGATTGAAGGGACGACAAATTGGTGGAGCGCGCATTTCGGAACATCATGCCAACTTTTTTCTCAACGTGGGCCAGGCGTGTGCCGCCGACTTCGCCGCCCTTATCGAACTTGCTCGCGAAACGGTGCGCGCAAAATTCGGGGTGGAGATGGAACTGGAAATTCAGCGAGTAGGAGAGTGGGAGTGACCTGGTCTGCTGGTGAGGCTATGCGCAACCGATCGCAGAGGCTGCGGGTGGGGATCCTCTTTGGCGGACGCTCCGGTGAACATGAGGTGAGCCTGATCTCGGCGCGTGGGATCATCGAAGCGATTGATCGACACCAATATGAAGTGGTGTTGATCGGGATTACGCGGGAAGGTCAGTGGGTGATGGGAGATGATCCATTGCAAGTGTTATCAGCCGGCCAGGACACGAGTGGTTTGAAGACCGTAAAAGTTCCGCTTGCGATACGGGATCGCTCAAAGGGGCTCTCGTCCGAAGGTGAAAGCGAGTTGCAGAGCTTGGATGTCGTCTTCCCCGTCCTGCATGGTCCGTATGGCGAAGATGGCACAGTCCAAGGCTTGCTGGAAGTCCTGGGCATTCCATACGTCGGAGCCGGCGTGTTAGCAAGTGCCGTAGCAATGGATAAGGCGGTGGCCAGGCAGCTGTTTGTTGCCAATGGATTGCCCGTTTTGCCCTACCGCGTGTTTCTAAGCCGCACTTGGGAATCGCATCCGGAAGAGGTGATTGCCGAGTGCGAGAGTACGTTGAATTACCCTATGTTCACCAAACCCGCCAACTTAGG
>JANXAX010000459.1 GCA_025062175.1 Anaerolineae bacterium
CACGAGGCCAGCAATTACCCGCTCTTCGTGTCGTACTGGCAGTAGGGCGATGGCTCGACCAGGATGCTCAGGTGTATAATTATTAAAAAGGGTGTGCAAATGGTCACAATGGGTGTAAACAGGTTCTCCGGCCATCAGCAGCTGAGTCAGTGGTGAGTCCGGTGCACTTCGGGCTGTAATGGCAATGAATTCCTCGGACATCCCTTGTTGATAAGCCAAAGACAAGACACCGGTGCGTTCATCGAGCAGGTAGGCGGCACCACCCTCCATTTCAGACACGCGCAGTGCCGCTGCGATACACAGACGGAGCGCTTCGGTCACTTCTTCCGCCGCGCTCAGCGCCAGGCCTAGATCGCGCTGCACGCGGCTTAGCTCTTCCGCGCGCACCCGTTCCGTGACATCACGCAACACGCCGCGAAAGCCGGTCACTTTCCCATCAGTGCCTCGAATGGCAATTGCCGTCGCTTCACAGGTGATCAACGTGCCATCCCGACAGCGTGCCCACAAGGACAAAGGTGGGATGGATTTTCCAGCCCGGAGATCTTGGGCTGCCCTCAGAACCTTCTCCAACGAATCCGAGGTCAGCAGCGCGCTAAGAGGCATTCGTAGGAGCTGTTCGATCTCATATCCAGAGAGGCGGCGGGCCATCTGGTTCACATAGGTGATGTTTAGATCGGAGTCAAGCTCGAAGATGACATCGGGCAACATCTCTGCCATTTCGCGGAAGCGCGCCTCACTTGCCTGCAGAGCAAGCTGGCGTGCCTGCACCGCTTGGCGCATATGCTCCAGCGTGGTCGCCAGGGCACCAATCTCATCGCGCGAAGGAACTGGGATCGAGCGCTCATAGTCGCCACGTGCCAGGTCCTGGGCCGCGCGGCTGATCACGGCAAGTGGCCGATTGATTGAACGCGCCAGAAGGAAGGCCACCGCGGTGACGAAAAACAGCGTGAAAACCACGGTCGCCACGTAAGACCAGCGTAGCCGAGTGATATTTTGGGTGATCGTTGCAGCGCCGCGGGCGATGTGCTCACCTAGACGGGCAAGCGTCAGGTTTTGCAGCGCCACCACTTCCTCGGCAGGTGCGACGAGGCTGATGCTCCACCCAGGAGGCTCGACGAGCTGGAAAGCCCAAAAGTATGGCTTGCCATCCGGAGCAGTGTAGCTCTCCAAACCGTTCTCGCCGCGCCGAATCCGTTCGATCACCGCGCGAAATGCGTCGTCCCTCACCTGATTGAGGTAGATCGAAAGGGACTGCCCCCACTGAAACTCTCCGCTCAGCTCGGCATCGATATCCAAGAAGGAAGCAGCCCGGGGTGGGAAGGCGATGAGCTGACCGCTGCGCGCCATCAAGAAGGCAAAACCGGTCTGCTGAACCCGAATATGATCGACATATTCGCTCAGCGCGTTGAGCGTAACGTCCAAGCCCACCACACCGACCAACTCCCGGTCCCCGCGATAGACAGGAGCGATGCAGGAGACTATCCAGCCCATTCCGGCCGGATCCCAATAGACCCCGGTCCACACCGGTTTACGTTCCGGATTGTGTTGTGCATCGGCCAGATAGTAGAACTCGTAGGTGGTCACATCTTGGTCAGGTGAGATGGTGGTGTCGGCATCTATGTCCACAGGCTGTCCGTCGCTGAAGCGCATGCCGCGCGTCAGCTGGCTCTGCGTGTTGATATATGCCTGACCGACCAG
>JANXAX010000045.1 GCA_025062175.1 Anaerolineae bacterium
CGTCATTCTGCCTATGAGCTGGAGCGCGCGAGTGGGTCGCCTCCTGGGGTGGGTGGGGGGCAAGGCGGTTGTGGGGCTTGCGTTGAGCGGCGCGCTGCTCGGCTGCAACCCCGCGCTGCCCCCCTTGCCGGCCGCTCTCCCTCCGGGACAAGCGCGGCTGCGCGTGGCCGTGCTCGCACCGTTGAGCGGCGAGCTGCTGCCCTATGGCCGGACGGTGCGCCACGCGGTCGAGCTGGCCTTTGACGAATGGAACGCCCGCCGGACCAGCGGCCTCTTCTTAGAGGCCGTGGCGGAGGACACGCCGTGCGATGCCATACGCGCGCGCCAGGTGGCCGAACGCGTCATCGCGGCAGGCATGCGTTTCCTCATCGGCGGCGTCTGTTCCGAAGCGGCGGTGCCGGTCGCTCGCGTAGCGGACCGAAGCGGCGCCCTGTTCATCGCCACAAGCGCCACACACCCATTGGTCACCGTCGACACCCATGGCAACCCGCGCCGGCTGGCCTTTCGTACCACTTTCACCTACCCGCAGCAAGGACGGGCCGCGAGTCGCTTCCTGTTGCAGACGTTGCGCGCGGACCGGGTGGTGGTGATCTACAACGCCGGCAGCCCCTTCGCCCGTGACGTGACGGCGGCCTTCCACACCGCCTTCACCCATCAGGGCGGCGATGCAACGCTCCTCGTGCTCCAGCCCGACCAACCGTTCGATTTCGCTGCACACCGCGATGCCCTGGGACTGGCCGAAGCCAAGGCCGTGTACGTGCCAGACGATTACGCCACGCTGCGGCGTGTGTACGAGGCCCTCCAGCAGCAGGGCATCCGCCGGCCCATTTTGGGCAGCGACTGGTGGAGCAAGCACGAGCTACAGCCGGCGGCGATGGAAGACGTCTACCTGGTGGCCCATTCCAGCCTCCCCGATGCCGGCCCGGCCGCAGCCCAGTGGGCCGCGCGCTATCGGGCAGCTTTTGCGGTGGAACCCGACACGCTGGCCGCCCTCGCCTACGACGCCGCGACGCTGCTCGCGCAGGGCATCGCCCAGGCGCCAAGCCCCACGCCCGAAGCGGTGGCGAGCACGCTCCGCGCGATGACCTATGCCGGAGTCACCGGGCGCTGGCGCTTCGACGCACACCATAACCCGCTCAAACAAGCTTTTTTCTTGACAGTCCAAAACGGCCGCCTCCAGTTCGCCGGCAGTGCCCCGGTCGAGTGAAGTGCATCCTGATGATTTCCATTTCGCCGAGGAGGTTTGTACTGTGACCCAGCGCATCAAGATCACCTATGCAACCATGTCCGCCGATAACGAGGAGCTCCAATCTGCTCTGGACCGCGCGATCGAGCATGTGGTCTCCACATGGTTGGGCGTCGATCTGCCGATGTTCATCGATGGCCGGTGGGTGTCGGGCGCGCACAAGGGGCAGAAATTCAGCCCGATGGACACCACCCTCCATGTATGCAACTTCGCCCATGGGACGGCGGCGGATGCCCAGGCCGCCATCGCCGCGGCGAAGCGGGCCTTTCCGCAGTGGCGCAGGGTGCCATGGCCGGAGCGGGTGGCGCTCATCCGCCGGCTGGCCGAGCAGATCAGCGCACACAGCCTGGAGCTGGCTGCGCTGATGATCCTGGAGGTGGGCAAGAGCCGCCTGGAAGCCTTGGGTGAGGTGGAGGAGACGGCGGATCTGTTCCGCTACTATGCGAATTCCATGGAAAAAAACAACGGGTTTATCCACGCGCTCGGCAAGCTGAACCCGGATGATCCCCATGAGCGCAATTTCAGCGTCTTGCGACCCTATGGGGTGTGGGCGGTGATCTCCCCCTTCAACTTCCCGATGGCATTGTCGGCCGCGCCGATCGCGGCTGCCTTGCTCACCGGCAACACTGTGGTGTTCAAGGGCTCCTCGGAGACCCCCTATACCAATTGGAAAGTGGCCGAGCTGTTCGCCGAGGCTGGGTTACCACCTGGGGTGTTCAACGCCCTGAGCGGCCCGGGCAGCACCGTGGGACAGGAGTTGGTGGACAACCCGGACATCTGCGGGTGGACCTTCACCGGGTCGTATGAGGTTGGCATGCACCTGTACCGCAAGGCGGCCAGTGGGATCTATCCGCGCTTCGCGATCATCGAGATGGGGGGCAAGAACCCGGTGATCGTCTCGGACACCGCCGACGTGTCCCAAGCAGTGACAGGGGTCGTGCGGGCGGCATTTGGGCTGAGCGGGCAGAAATGCTCCGCCTGCTCGCGCGTTTACGTCCAACGGGGCGTCTACGAGGCCTTCAAAGCGCAGCTCATCGCGCAGACGCGCGCCCTCAAGGTGGGGGTGCCAACCCAGCGCGACGTGTTTATGGGGAGTGTCATCAATCGTGCCGCATATGAGAACTACCAGCGTTATGTCGCGCTTGCCCGGCGCGATGGGACGGTGTTGACGGGCGGCCAGGTGTTGACCGAAGGGCCTTTGGCGCGCGGTTATTACGTCGCTCCCACCATCGTCGAGGGCCTGCCCGAGGATCACGCACTGGTCAAGACCGAGCTCTTCCTGCCCATCCTGCATCTGGCACGGGTTGACACCTTGCAAGAAGCGATGGACAAGGCCAACGACACGATTTATGGCCTCACCGCCGGTTTCTTCAGCCGAGACCCGGCCGAGATCGAATGGTTCTTCGAGCACATCGAGGCAGGCACGACGTACGTCAATCGCGCGGCCGGTGCGACGACCGGCGCTTGGCCGGGCGTCCAGGCGTTTGGCGGCTGGAAGGGAAGTGGCTCCAGCGGCAAGGGGATCGGCGGTCTGTACACCCTCGCGTTGTACATGCACGAGCAGAGCCGCACCATCATGGGCAACATCACCGGCATGGGATGAGCAGCGCGCGACCTCTGGGGACAGTCAGACGGTCTGGCGCGCCGCTTCGAGCTCCAGCTCCAGGCCCAGGATGCGCGCCAAGTAGCCCAGGATGAATTTGTGGCGCATCGTGATGCGGGTCTTTTGCCGCCACGCGACCCAAATCCCGCCGCGCGTACCACCACGCGAGTCGTGGGCCAAGACGCCGACGGCCATCACCAGGCGCTCCGCGTCGCGTTCTGGAGGGAAATCCGCGAGCAAGGTGATGGGCAGGTTGTGCGACATCAGATCGCTCGTCTGCGTGAGTGAGGTCCATTGTAGGCGCGGCAGCAGCTGCCCGGCCGTCTCGACCGAAATGCCGAGGCATCCTCTCAACTCGGGTGTGCTGGCCTCTCCCCAACACACCCATCCGACTGCGTTCGCATCCAGCACGGCGCGCATCTGGGCGAGCGTGCCGGCATCTTGAAACGAGACGCTGGGGCCGAGACGGGCGATCGCTTCATACAGACGGATGACCTCAATCTCGCGGGTGGCGAATAGATGGTCGTCACCCGTGAGTTGTTCGGGCGTCTGCGCGTTTCCTTCTTCTTGATACACGCACACGCGATTGCGTCCGGCCTGTTTCGCCTTGTAAACGGCCGCGTCGGCGGCCTGGAGCAATGCCGAGGCCGTCTTCTCGCTCACCTGGTCGAGCGAGGCGACTCCCAGGCTGGCCGTGAGTGCACGGATCTCTTCGAAGGCTGAGACCAGAGGTGTGTCCGCCAAAGAACGGATGACGCAGGGCCACAGACTCGCGGCGATCACCTGGCGCAACCGTTGGGCAACCGCCCAAGCGGCGGTGCGCTCCACCCCCGGCAACACGATGACGAACTCCTCACCCCCATAGCGCGCCGGGATGTCGGTGGCCCGCACCTGAGCGCGGAGGAGATCCGCCAGCGCCTGCAGAGCGCGGTCGCCGACGGCGTGGCCAAACCGATCGTTGACCTGCTTGAAGTGGTCGAGGTCCAACCAGATAACGCTGAGCGGCTCTCCCGACCGGACCGCCACTGCCACTTCGCGCGCCAGGACCTCATCCAGCATATAGCGATTGGGGAGCGAGGTGAGGCTGTCACTCGTGGCGATGCGGTGTAATTGCATCTGGGATCTGACCCAGCGCAACCCCACTTCGATGCGCGCGCGCAGCTCGTGCAAAGCCGCCGGTTTGACGATGTAATCGTCGGCACCGGACTCCAGGTTGGCGACGTAGCTCTCACGCTCATCTCGGGCTGTCAGGATGATCACGTAGACGGGGTGCAGATCGGGGTTGCTTTTCAACTCCCGGCACAATGCCGTTCCATCTATCCCGGGCATCATGAGGTCCGTGATGACCACCTGGGGGCGCAGCTCCAGCGCCTGACGGAGGGCATCCGCGCCGTTGGTTGCGACTGCGACGTGATAGCCATCTTTACACAGGGCATATTTGAGCAGCCGCACCATATCCGGGTCATCGTCCACCACCAGCACGCGCGCTTTTTCGGTCATACATCATACTATGCCACACAATAACACTTACGTCAAGACAGGGTGCCGGGGTGGGGACATCCGGAGGTGGTCTGCCCCCACCATGGGGGAGTCAACCCCCCTCGCCCGCCACGCCGCGAGCGGGGGCCGGGGATGAGGGAATCACACCTATCTCACCACTTCTCTTCCTAAAAAAGCCTGCTCACCCCCTTGACAAAGATGCCGAAGCTGCTATAATAATGGTATCGGTACCATAACCACCCAGGGTGACTCCAGTGGGGATGGTACGCATACCATAATCCGGACGAGGGAGTTGCGCCGTGAGATATCCGCCCGGACTCGCGAGGAAGCTGCGCGGATGAGCCCGACGATTCGCGATGTGGCGCGCAAAGCCGGTGTCGCCCCGATCACGGTCTCGCGCGTGATCAACAACTCTGGTTACGTCAGCCCGGAGACGCGCAGCCGCGTCGAAGCCGCCATCGCCGAGCTGCACTATGTGCCCAACACGCTGGCACGCAGCCTGCGCTTCAAGAAGACGCGCGTGCTGGCGCTCATCGTCACCGATATCACCAACCCCTTCTGGACGACCGTGGCGCGCGGGGTCGAGGACGTCGCCAACGCCCACGGCTTCAGCCTCATCCTCTGCAACACCGACGAGGACGAAGCCAAACAGGATGCCTACCTGCAGGCGCTGCTGCAAAAGCGCGTGGACGGCTTCTTGCTGGCGCCGGCGCGCAGCGTCGCCGACCCGGTGCGCACCATCCAGGCGCAGAATGTGCCGGTGGTGGTGCTCGACCGCCGCATCCCCGAGGCCGCCGTGGACGTGGTGCGCAGCGACTCAGAAGGGGGCGCCCACCGCCTGGTCACCTATCTCCTGGCGCTGGGCCACCGCCACATCGCCGCCCTCTCCGGCCCGCCGACAGTCTCCACCGCGCTGGACCGCGTCGCCGGCTACCGCCGCGCCCTGGCCGAGGCAGGCCTGCCACCCGCAGCGGAAATGGTCTTCTATGGTCGCTATGACATCCCCAGCCGCTACCACAACGCCCAGCGCGCCCAGAAGCGCACCCCGCGCCCGACGGCGCTCTTCGCCGCCAACAACTTCATCGCCCTCGGCGCGCTGCGCGCCCTCGAGGAAGCCGGCCTGCGCGTCCCCGACGAGGTCGCCCTGGTCTGCTTCGACGACATCCCCCTGTGGCTGCAGATCACCCCTTTCTTCACCACAGCCGCGCAACGCGCCTATCAGATGGGACAACGCGCCACCGAACTGCTGCTCGAACGCCTGGCCGGGCCGGACATGCGCGCGCCGCGCGAGATCGTCTTGCCCGTGGACATCGTGGTGCGCCAGTCCTCAGGCAGCCTGCGCACACCCGCTTCCCCGCTCGCCGACGGCGCTCGCCAACCGGAGGGCCAATGGGATCAGCATCCGCATAGATTGATTGGATGAGTTGGTGTAGGAGGTGAAAAGAGAACTGAGATGAACCACCGCGAGCGCCTGTTGACCGCACTCGAGCGCGGCAAGCCCGACCGCCTGCCCGCCACCATCCACGGCTGGATGGACTATTGGGCGAACAAGTACATGAACGGCGCCGACCAGTTCGAAATCTACCGCTACTTCGACATGGACGCGCAGATCTTCTACTTCGCCTGGCTGGACGAGCCGGTCGTCTCGGCCATGTACTTCACCGGCGACCTGGTGCCCGGCCCGAACTGGAAAGTGCACTACGACATCGTCAAATCGGACGCCGTCTCGACCATCTACAAGTTCACCATCGAAACACCCGAAGGCATCCTGACCAAGACGATGGAGAAGAACGACCAGATGGCCTGGGTGACCGAGTACCCGATCAAGGAAAAGGACCAGATCCACTGGATCCGCAAGTACATGCCGCTGCCGCGCCCCGACATCCAACGCATCAATCAAGCGTTTGAGCGCATGGGCGACATGGGCATCCTGCGCGCCGGCATCTTCAACCATCAGGGCGGCTGCTGGCAGGATGCGTGCAACTATGTGGGCACCCAGCGGATGATCATGGAAGTGTTCGACGACCCCGCCTGGGTGCACGAGTTTTTGGGCATCATCCTGGATTACAAGCTCAAGTTCATCGAGAGCTTGCGCGGCGCACGCATCGACATGCTGGAGAACGGCGGCGGCGACGGCAGCATGTCGGTCATCTCGCCTGCCATCTTCGAGGAGTTCTGTCTGCCCTACGACCGCCAGATCAGCGCCGCGCTGCATGAAATCGGCATCCGCACGGTGTACCACACCTGCGGCAAAATGATGGCACAGCTGCACCTCATCAAGCAGACCGGCTGCGACGCCAGCGAGACGCTTACCCCACCCGGCATGGGCGGTGATGCCGACCTGCGCAAGATCAAGGAGACGCTGGGCGACACCATGGCACTCATCGGCGGCTTCGATCAGAAGACCGGCTTCGAGCGCGGCAATCCGCAGGTCATCCGCCGGCAGATCGAACACATCTGGGAAGCGGCGGCCAAGGACGGCGGTTACATCATGGCCGCCTCGGATCACTTCTTCGAGGGCGACCCGGAGAACATCCGCGCCTATGTGGAGATCGCCAAGGAGTTCCGGTATTGAAGCCTGGGCATGAAGCGGAGATCGGCCATGGCGTTGCAAGACGGTCCACAGCGGTTGCAATTGCCCCTTGCGGGTCTACAGCCGCGCGCCCGCTTGGGCGGGGGGAAGGGCGCCTGCAGGGAGACGTCCGGTGGATGCCGGGCTCGCCAGACTCACCCTGGAGGCGGGAGGTAGTGCGATGGGTATGACATCGCGCGAACGGGTGTTGGCCGTCTTCGCCCACGAGGAGCCCGACCGGGTGCCGGCGTGGCTGGGCGCTTCGCCCGAATTCATGGAACTGGCACGCCGCCACCTGGGATTGCCGGACGACGAGGCGGTGCGGCGCTACATCGGCGACGACTTCCGGCGCGTCTATGCGCGCTTCGCCGGCCCCGCTTGGGCACATCCCACCGAAGGCCTGACCTGCCACGGCGCCACCTACCGCTCGCCCTTCGGCGTGGAGCGACACGGCTACGGCTACGGCCAGCCCTTCCACCATCCGCTGGAACACGCCACCACGCTGCGCGAGGTGCACGATTATCCCTGGCCTGACCCCGCCTGGATGGAGCCGTCCGACATCCGTGCGCAGGCGGCCCAGTGGGAGGGCCAATACGCCATCCTGGGCGGCGACTGGTTGCCCTTCTTCCACGACGCCATCGACCTGCTCGGCATGGAGAACATGCTGGTCAAAATGTATGAGCAGCCGGAGTTGGTAGACGCCGTGCTGACGCACATTGTGGATTATTATGTTGGCGTCAGCCAGCGCATCTTCGACGCCGCCGCGGACGTGATCGACATCTTCTTCATCGGCAACGACTTCGGCACGCAAAACGGCCCGGTGATGAGCCCGGCGCTGTTCGAGCGCTTTATGTTGCCCCATCTGAAGCGGCTGGTCGACCTGGGGCATGCTTATGGCCTCAAGGTGATGCTGCACTGCTGCGGCGGCTTCGCCCCGCTGATCCCGCTGATGATCGCGATCGGCCTGGACGGCCTGCAGTCGCTCCAGCCGAGCGCGCGTGGGATGGAACCGGCGCAGCTGAAGCGCGCCTTCGGCGATAAGATCGTGTTCAACGGCTGTATCGACACCCATCATGTGCTCATCAAGGGCACACCTGAATCGGTGCGCGCCAAGACGCGCGAGATCCTGGAGATCATGAAACCGGGCGGTGGCTACATCGCTTCGCCCAGCCACGACTATGTGCTGCCGGAGACACCGGTCGAGAACGTGCTCGCGCTCTACGCGGCGGTGCAGGAGTATGGATGGTACACATAAGGTGTTTGGTGCACGGATGCAAGGGTGTAGCCATGTTGGACGTCAGTCCGGGGGCGATTTTATTCCCTCATCCCCACTCTCTCCCGCCAGGAATGAGGACACAACAGCCCCCACTCCGGCCCTCTTCCACAATGGGGGGGGCCGGGAGTGCCCTCCTCTTCTCGCTTGGGAGAGGGGGCTGGGAGGATAAGGAAACTATCTCGCTCCGCAGGGCTGAAGCCCTGCCGGGGCAGGGTGGATGCACGGCGCGCGGTGGGATGAAAAACACCCCTGATAAGGAGGGGTGAGGGGATGGACGTCCTGGACTGGCACCGTGGATTTTAGCCCGCCGGCAGCCGGTTGGCACAATGAGTTGCATTCTATAAGCCAAGGAGGCAGAGGAGAACCGATGAAGCGTTACGGCCAAGTGATCCGCCTGAAACCCGGCATGTTGGAAGAGTACAAGCGCTACCATGCCAACGCCTGGCCGGAAGTCCTGGACATGATCCGCCAATGCAATATTCGCAACTACTCCATCTTCCACAAGGACGGCTACCTGTTCGCCTATTTTGAGTATGTCGGTGACGACTTCGAGGCCGACATGGCCAAGATGGCCGCCGACCCCAAGACGCAAGAGTGGTGGGCGATTATGAAACCGATGCAAGATCCGCTGCCCACACGCGCCGAGGGCGAATGGTGGGCCAACATGGAAGAAGTCTTCCACACCGACTGAGCGATGGAGCTGGGTCTATGCCACAAGGCGTTATGACTCCGCGCGAACGAGTGCTTGCCAGCATCGCCCATCGCGAGCCCGACCGGGTGCCGGTGGACCTGGGCGGCACGCCCAGCTCGGGCATCTCGGCGGTCGCCTATCACCGCCTGAAGCGCCACCTGGGCATCACGGGCGGTCACACGCGCGTTTATGACGTGGTGCAGCAGCTGGCGCAGCCAGAGGACGAGATCCTCGACCGCTTCGGCATCGCTGTGCTCGACATCGGGCGCACCTTCAACACCGCCGATGCCGACTGGTATGACATAACGCTGCGCGACGGGCTGGTGGTGCAGTTCCCCGCCTGGTTCCGCCCTACGCCGCGGCCCGACGGGGGGTTGGACGTCTTCGATGCCGAGGGTGAGCGCATCGCGACGATGCCCCCAGGCGCCACCTTCTTCGACCAGACCTGCTTTCCCTACCTGGACGGCTATCCGCCCGACTACCGCGACCTGCCGCGCGCCATGGGCAAGGTGCACTGGGCGGCATTGGCGCACAGCCCGTGGGATCACGCCCGCGAGCCCGACTTCTGGCAGCAGCTGCGCCAACGTGCCCTGGCACTGCGCCAATCCTCGGACCGCGCGCTGATGATCGTCGCAGGGTGCAACCTGTTCGAGTGGGGTACCTTCCTGCGCCGCATCGACAACTTCCTGATAGACCTGGTGTCCAACCCCACCGAGGTGGAGCGCCTGCTGGACGCGCTGATGGAGCAACACCTCGCCACACTGGAGAAGGTCTGCCAGGCGGTCGGCGATATCGCCGACGTGATCCGCTTCGGCGACGACCTGGGGATGGACACCGGCCCATTTATGGCGCCGGAAGTCTATCGCAAGCTGTTCAAGCCGCGCCATGCCATGCTGTGTCGTTATGTCAAGCAACATTCGCGCATGCACACCTTCCTACACTCATGTGGTTCGATCTACAAGCTGCTGCCCGACCTGATCGAGGCCGGCTTTGAGATCATCAACCCGGTGCAGACCAACACGCGCGATATGGCGCCGGAGCGGCTCAAGCGCGAGTTCGGCCGGGACATCACCTTCTGGGGTGGTGGCTGTGACACACGCTCCGTGCTGAACCGCGCCACGCCGGCGCAGGTCAAGGCCCATGTCAAACGCAACCTGGAAATCCTGACCCCTGGCGGCGGCTTCGTCTTCGCCACGGTGCACAACATCCTGCCCGACGTGCCGCCGGAGAACATCGTCGCGATGTTCGAGGCGATCGCGGAGTTCTATGCCTGATGCCATCCACGAGGAGTGAAGCGAAAACTTATGGAGCGAACAGCCAATTGCTTAGCCAAGCTGGAGCGGATGAACAAGGCGCTGCATCACCAAGAAGGTGACCGGGTACCGATCAGCGATTTCTTCTGGACCAACTTCCTGCGCCGCTGGCGCGAAGAGCTGGGCTTGCCGGCGGATGCCAGCCCTTACTACTACTACGACCTGGACTGGATTGTCACCGTCCCCAACATGGATCCGCACATCAAGGACTTCGAGGTGCTGGAAGAGACGGAAGACAGCATCATCGTGCGCACCGGCTTCGAGGCGATCATCCAGCGCAAGTCGACTTACCCGATGCCGCGTTTCCTCAAGTTCGAGACCGACACCATCGAGAAGATGCGCGCCTTCCAGTTCGACGACCCATGGGATGAGCGCCGCTATTTCAAGGGTGGCGACAACCAGTTGGCCGGCGTCGGCGACACGCTCACGCGCAACCTGCCGCCCTGGATCGAGACGGTCAAATCGCTCTACCCCGATTTCCCCGTCTACGGCAGCGTGTGCGAGGGGCACGAGATGACCTGGCGCATCCTGGGTCAGGAGAACGTATTACTGTGGAGTGCCGAGTACCCCGACGAGCTGGCGCGTTTCGTCGAGCGCGTACACCAGTTCAACCTGGGCATCGCCGAGGCACAGATCAAGGCAGCGGACGGTCTGCTGGACGGCATGGTCATCTGGGGCGATGTCGCCTACACCAAGGATCTCTTCTTCCCGCCGGACTACTGGCGGCGCGTCTTCAAGCCGGGCTTGAAAGCGCTGGTGGATTTATGTCATTCCTACGGATTGCCGGTCATTTACCACGGTTGCGGCAACGTGCGACGCATCTTCGAGGACTTCATCGAGGTGGGCGTGGACGCCTACAATCCCCTGGAGGCCAAGGCAGGCCTCGACGTGGTCGAGCTACGCCGGCAGTACGGTCACCGCATCGCCTTCTGCGGCAATATCAGTGTGGTCGAATGGGCGCAGTTCGGTCCGGAGCAGCTCAAGGCGATGGTGCTGCGCAAGCTGAACGCGGCCAAGGGCGGCGGCTACATTGTGCAATCCGACCACTCCGTGCCCGACAACATCTCGCCGCAGAATTACGAGTATGTGGTCAACCTGGTGCGCGAATACGGACGCTATCCCCTGCAGCTGGGCGAATATGACCTGCCCGACGTGCACTGAATGGATCACAAGGGGTATCTCTAGCTGGGGGCGCATGGAAGCAGGGTACACAGTGACAAACCGGGTGTCTGAGCCACGACTGTCCGGGAATGGGGCGATCCCCCTCACCTCGGCCCCTCCCACCTGGGGAGAGGAAAGTCGCTTGCGCACGCGCATGGCTTGGTTTGCGTCCACCCTCTTCTGAATGAAATGCCCGTGTCATCTCGGAAAGGAGGTGGTCACTGCACGACGATAGGATCAAGGATGAGCCGGAGCCCAAGCATTTCGAGCGGAATTTGTCAGAGTTCAGTCAACTTTTTAAGGAAAGGAGAGTCGAGCTATGTCCAACCAGAAGATGACGCGCCGTGATTTTCTGAAGTATGCCGGCCTGGCCAGCGGGGCAGCGATGGCTGCCAGCGTGCTGGGCAGCTTGCCGGCGGCTGCCGCAGAGGCGGGTGAGCAGTCTGCATCGTTCCAGTTCCCGCACATCCAGAAGAAAGAGTTCGAGGGTGTCACCGTGCGCATGCTGGCCATCAGCGGCGCCAACTATGACGAGCTGTACAAGATCATCCCCGAGTGGGAAGAGCAGACCGGCGCCAAGGTGGAATTCGTCTTCAAGGGCGATGGCTTCCAGACCGACAAGCGTCTGGTGCAGGACTTCGCCGCCGGCACGGTGGACTACGATGTGTGTTGGGATCACAGCAGCTTCTTCTCCCAGTACGTCAAGGCGGGCGGGCTGGAGCCGCTGGACAACTGGTTCACCGAGGAGGAGCTGGCCGACTTCATCCCGCGCCTGTTGGATG
>JANXAX010000460.1 GCA_025062175.1 Anaerolineae bacterium
GGTCACAAAACACTCCTTGTAGTGAATCGTATTCGAAAGGACGCACATTGGACGGGCATCCTTTCTCAGCCCACCGAATAAATTGACGTAGCCGCGATGGGCGACCATCTCGATCGCTTGTTCGTGTGCCTCCACAGAGCCACACGCGGTGATCACCACATCCGGCCCCTCGCCGTCCGTCTCCTCGCGGCAGCGCGCCACTAGGTCCTCGCGCGAGGTGTCGATGTACACATCTGCCTGGTAGAAACGGGCGATTTCCATCCGTGTCTGGCTGCGTTGTGCTACGATGACCTTGGTGGCACCCATGACACGTGCCAGGTCGATCATCATACAGCCGATCGGGCCTAGGCCAATAATGCACACAGTCTTACCCAAGCCCACTTGTGCGAGCTCCATGCCGTTGATAGCGCAAGCTAGAGGTTCCGCCAACGACGCCTCCTCATAGCTCAGTCGGTCGCTGATCGGGGTAACGGGGCCCTCTTCCAGCACCAGACGGGGCAAGAGCATGTATTCGGCAAAAGCGCCAGGGATCTGATAACCAATGGCATAGTTGATCGCACAATTGTTTCCCAGGCCATTGCGACACCAGCGGCATTGGCCACATGGCACATCCGCACCGATGGCAACCCGATCCCCCTCTTTGACACGCGTCACGTGGCGTCCCACCTGGACAATCACCCCTGCGGCCTCGTGACCAATGATAGCAGGCGGCTGGACGCGCGGATTCCCATGGTGCAGGATGCGCACGTCCGAACCACAGATACTCGCCGCCTCCACGCGCAACAGGGCTGAATAGTCGTCTATTTGGGGTGTCGGCACCTCTTTGACCACAATCTTACCAGGCGCTTCGAGAACTGCGGCTTTCATAGCAAAATATACCTCTCCTAAAATCACAACCATGTTTCTAAGTGCAAAGCATCAAGTTTACGGGTACACTAATACCTTGGAGTAGAACTCGCGTCCCTCTTTCATCATTTGCAAAACATGGGGGGCTTCGCGCAGTGGAACCTGATGGGTGATAAGCGGACGCAGAGCGATAGTGCCGCGGGCAACACCGTCCAGGACGGCGCGCCAATCATCATCGTTGCCCGCGGTGCTGTAGTCCGAGTTCCACGTCCCTAACATCGCCACTTCGCGTCGCATCAGCTGCGAGATGAGCTCTGCTGGCAACGTCACAGCGGCTGCGGGATTGCCCAGAATGACCATCGTGCCACCCCGCATTGTGCACGTCGCCGCCTGGACAAATGTTTGGGGCACCCCGGCGCCTTCGATGGACACTGCGACACCTTCGCGTCGGGTGACGGAGCGAATCACCCCCAGTACATCCCGTTCGTGGCTGTTGAAGGCGAGCTCGAATCCCAGCATGTGCGCCATGCGTACCTTTTGGTCCACGATATCGAAAATCAGGATCGGAGACGCACCCATCGCCCGGGCCCATTGCGCCACCATTAATCCGATAGGGCCAGCACCGAATATGGCGACGCTGCGTCCCAGCAGACTCTCGCGGACGCGCCGCAGAGCATGCAACGCCACAGCGGCAGGTTCGGTCATCGCCGCCTCTTCCAAAGAGACCTGGTCTGGCAGCGACAATACGTTCTCTTGGGGAACAACCACATACTCGGCGAAGGCGCCATCGCTGCGCGAACCCAAGTAATCATAGTCTACGCATTGGACATATCTGCCCTGTTC
>JANXAX010000461.1 GCA_025062175.1 Anaerolineae bacterium
ATGATCGGCCCGGGCGAGTCGAGCTTGATCAGAATGGCGATGACCAACATCAACGGCGCGACCAGGACGAGGCCGGGCAGCGTCAGTGCGTAATCGAGTGCTGTCTTCAGGAAGATATCCATACCGGTCAGCCGCACCTTGTTGACACTCAGCAATGGCACGTGGCCGATGTCCTGCACTTGCACACCGGTGGTCATGATCTCGAACAGTCCGGACGACATGCGCAGCCGCACCAGGTCGGAAGTGCCGTAGGAGCGGAAGATCTCCAGCAGCGTGGCGCGCGGCAACGCGGTGGTCGCTACCACCAACTCACGCACTCCCCAGCGGGCGATGAGCGGCTCCAGCTCGGCCACGCGCCCCAGGATGCGCCAACCCGGTGCCACCTCTGTCCCCACTGGCCGCTCATCGTCCACAAAGCCCACCACGTGCAGGCCGGAGCTCAACCAGTGCGACAGCTGCTCCGCCAATGCACGCCCCTCCTCATTAGCACCTACGATCAGCACCGGCGAGAGAAAGTAGCCATAACGCCGTAGGTGGTAAACCACCCGCCGCAACCCGAAGCGCCACAGCCCCACACCCAGAAAGGCACACAGCCAGGCGAGCACCAGCCAGCCGCGTGCAATGACGAACGTGATATCGAAGAAGGCAAAGGTGATCACGCCCATCATCCCCACGCTGCAGGCGTAGAAGAGCTGCGCATACTCACGCGTTCCGCCCAGCAGATAGCGCTCATCGTACAGATGGAACAGGGCGAAGAGCACCAGCCAGAACGGGATGAGCATGATGCTGCGTTGCACATAGAGGTGCGGCGAAGCCGCCACCTGCTCAAAGATCGGGATGCCCAGCTGGAAGCGCACCATATAGGCCAGGGCAAACGCTATCGCGAGAAACAGCGCATCACCCAGCACCAGGGCCACGGTGAGCAGGCGGCGCTGCGTCGCCTCGGACACCCTATGCCGCGCCTGTGGGATCGCTTGTGGTATTGAAATGTCCAACATTTGGGATGATTAAGGAGGACTTCTAATCTTGAGTTGCGGATCTCGGATTGCGGATCCGAATTCGTAACACGACCCGCGATCCGGGATCCAAAATTCGAAATCAGGCGGATCGTTCCAAAAGCGCGGCCACGATGCGCTCCGCGGCGTGACCGTCACCGTATGGGTTGACGGCACGGCGCATGCGCGCATACGCTGCCGCGTCGTCAAGTAGGCGATTTGCTGCGGCTACGATGGCCTCCGTCTCACTGCCGACCAGACGCGCCACACCTGCCTCGACCGCCTCAGGGCGCTCGGTGACGTGGCGCAACACCAGAACCGGCACCCCCATGCTGGGCGCCTCCTCCTGGATGCCGCCCGAATCGGTCAGGATGAGATAGCTGCGCCGCATCAGGTAGACCAAGGAACGGTAGTCCAACGGCGGCAGCAACGCGACGTTCGGCACATCCCCTAGCTCTTGCCATACCACATCGTGCACATTGGGATTGAGGTGCACCGGATAGACAATGGTCACGTCCCCGCGCGCTGCCAACTGGCGCAACGCCCGGCAGATGTTGCGCAGTGGCGCGCCGAAGCTTCTTTCTCAATAATTTATTTTTGGCAGGAGAATAGCGGGAGACATGTAGCTATTAACAGGGCTATGCAACGTGCATCGGGCGAGTTCAC
>JANXAX010000462.1 GCA_025062175.1 Anaerolineae bacterium
TCCTTGTGCGCCCTCCACGTAGCGATTGTGCCACTCGCGCCGATAGACCTGCAGCTGCAATGACTTATCCGGCAGTCGGCCTCCCTGCCAATCCACCGCCACCAGGTCGACCGGGAAGGGTTCGCCGGCGCGCCCCACATAGCGGCCCGCGCGCAGGCCGACGTAGAAGTCGCCCTGGTGCATCACCCAGCTGGCACGCCCGGAGATGACCTGGTTGTCCCGTCCGGTGGCCGTCGCCTCGAGGGTCAGGCGCATGCTGCGCGCGAGGGGCATGCCATCCCGATCCGTTAGCTGTGCCGGAATGGAGATCGTCAGACGGCCAGCGTCGTCGGTCGTGCCGCCGCCGCTCAGAATGGGCGTGGGCGGGCTGGACGGACGCCACCAGCAGTCGAAGCATTGCCACGGATCGTCCGTCTCGCTGAAGGTGTAGCCGCCTCCCCACGGCGGTTTGAAGATGTAGCGCTCGGCCAGCAGATTCCACTGCACCGGTGCCTGGGCCACACCACCGCCGAAGAAGTAGCGCACCTCCACGTTGACCTCGACCGGTGTGCCTTGGGCCACCTCAGAGATCGCCGAGGTCACCGCCACCTCGAACTCGGGTGGACGATACGCGGCAACCTGGAAGGTGGTCTGGAAGAAGCGTCGGCCGTACTGGGCCGTGATAACGTAGCCACCCAGGGGGGCGCCCTCGTCGATGGACCAGCGGCTCTCAAAGGTGCCATTGTCATTCAGCAACAACTCGGCATCATAGACCGTCTCGTGGTTGGGGTCAGTGATCGTCACCTGCACCCGGTCGGCATCGGAGAGGGCATAGACGGCATCGTCCTCAGCGCGCAGCGCTCCCTTCAGATAAACGGTCTGGCCGGGCCGATAGATGGATCGGTCGGTGTAGAGCACCACGCGTGTCTCGTTCCAATCATACTGGGCGGGCAGGCCAAAATCCCACGCGCTGGTGCCACGCACCCAGCGGCTGGAGACAGCGGCGAACGGCTCCATGGAATAGACGATCAGATTGCGATGGCGCTGCTCATCCAGCGCGAAACGTGCCACGCCCTGGGCATCGGTCGTCTGGGCATCCACCACCTGCTCGGTATCCACATCATAGAGTTGCACGGGGAGCGCCGCGACCGGCGCCCCGTCGGTCAAATCGGTTGCCCACACCAGTGCATCGCGCGGGCCGTATTTGAACGTCAGGTTGAGCGCCGAGACAACCAACACGTGGATGCGATCCCAACGCCGCCACAGCCCTTTGGACAATTGCGGCGATTCAAGGCGCAGCAGGTACACGCCTGGTTGCAGTGGCCCACCGTCCTCGGCCAGCGCGATGCGCGCATAGCTGGGTTTGTTGAGCGGCGCCTCGAGATACTCGCGCCAGCGCCGCACCAGATTGGCGCGCGGCGGACGGTATTCCTCCCACTGCCACTCCGGGTAGGTGATCATGTCCGGAGCAAGACGGTAAAGTGCCAGGTCGAGCTCGGTGATGTTGACAAAGGTCACCAGGACGCGCGCCGGCGCCGTGGCATCGTAGCTGCCCACCAGGCCGGGCGTGAGCAGGCGGAAGTCAGGCGACAGCGCGGCGGTGCGGAAGTGCACTGTCAATTCCTCAGCCGTCGCATTGCCGTAGGGGTCGCGAATGCCCGGCGCGATGGCAATCCAA
>JANXAX010000463.1 GCA_025062175.1 Anaerolineae bacterium
TGTGCTTTCAGCGGCTCAGACGCTGATGGAGCGCACCGCTCACAAGGCGGAAGATTTTCGCTACCTGGTCTTGCACCAGCCGAATGCCAAGTTCCCTGAACGGGCTGCTCGGAGGCTGGGCTTCCGACCAGAGCAATGGAAAACTGGACTGCTTGCCCCGGAAATCGGTAATACCTATGCGGGCGCCGCATTGTTGGGTCTGACAGCCGTCCTGGATGAAGCTCAGCCAGACGAGCTGATCCTAGTGGTCTCGTTTGGCTCTGGGGCAGGCAGTGATGCCTTCATCCTGCGCACCACCGCGCAGCTTCCGGCGCGTCAGCGGCTCGCCGCGACGACGCGTGCGTACATCGCCCGCCGCGTGGAGATCGACTACGCGCTCTACGCGCGCTATCGCCGCAAGCTGCTTATGGAATGACGCGGGAGCCAGGTCGTTGAAGCGAGGTAAGATATCAGACCCTTTGTGAATCCTGACCTGTGGGAACAGGATAGATGCGTGGGGTGAGTATTATCGGCGTAGGACAGACGCCGGTGGGAGAACATTGGCATCGTAGTCTGCGCCATTTGGCCTATGAAGCCGTGTCAGCCGCGATGCAAGACGCTGGCATCGAAGGCGCGCATGCGATGTACGTGGGCAATATGCTTTCCGGGGAGATCAGCAATCAGTCCCACTTGGGTGCCCTAATCGCGGACTTCTGTGGGCTGCGTGGCATTGAGGCAGTCAAGGTCGAAGCGGCGTGCGGCTCGGGCGCGGCAGCGGTGCGCATGGGATATCTGGCTGTCGCCAGCGGTGTCCACGATTTGGTCATTTGCGTCGGGGTCGAGAAGATGACCGACGATGTCGGCAGCAAGCTCACCGTCGCGCTGGCTCAGGCGGCCGATGCGGAATATGAGTTGGCGCACGGGGTGACCTTTGTGGCCCTCAACGCGCTGCTGATGCGTCGTTACATGTATGAATACGGGGTACGCCACGAAGACTTTGCCGGGTTCTCGATCAACGCCCATGCCAATGCAGTGGGCAACCCCAACGCGATGTTCCGCCGAGCGATCACGCTAGAGGATTTCAAGAAAGCGGATATGATCTGCGACCCGATCAATCTGCTGGACTCGTCCCCGATGGCAGATGGCGCCGCGGCGGTGGTGCTCTGCCCCACTGAACAGGCGCACACGTTTAGGGGTAAGCCGGTGCGCATCATCGGGAGCGCGTTAGCGACCGACTGCCTCAGCATCCACGAGCGTCGTGATCCGCTCTGGCTACAGGCGGCTGAGGATTCGGCGCGACGCGCTTATGCTCAGGCCGGCGTGACGCCCCAGGATATTGACCTGTTCGAACTGCATGATGCCTTCACCATCATGAGCGCCCTGAGCTTGGAAGCGTGTGGCTTTGCCGCACGAGGCCAAGGTTGGCGACTGGCAGTGGAAGGAGAAATCCGGCCAAATGGTCGCATCCCTATCTGCACGATGGGGGGATTGAAGGCACGTGGTCATCCGGTAGGCGCTACCGGGGTTTACCAGATTGTCGAAGCAGTGCTCCAGCTCCGTGGCGAGGCCGGGGCATGTCAGATTCCCGATGCCCGTCTGGCGATGACGCAGAACATCGGGGGCAGCGGAGCGACAATCATTACGCATATTCTGGAGG
>JANXAX010000464.1 GCA_025062175.1 Anaerolineae bacterium
GATAAGCAGCTGGTCGTTGACCTCTGGGGGAAACAGCGGATGGGGATTGGAACCGTCCCAGTTCATCACCCAGACTTCCCAACGTCCGGTGCGGTCGGTGAGGAACGCGATCTGGGAGCCATCAGGCGACCAGGCCGGTGAGACGTTATTCCACTGTCTGCCTCCCTCTGGCATCGCCGTGACCCACAAGGGAGTCTGAGTCAGACGCACCCGTCCGCTGCCATCCGCATTCAGACGGTAGATGTCATAGCCGCCGTTCTGGCGGTATGCCACCGCGATGTAACGCCCATCGGGCGAGAAAGCTGGTGTGCGGTCTTCCCGTCGGTCGGTCAGTGCCCATTGCTCCAAGCGATTGATATCCAGTTGCACCAACCCTCCCTGTCCGCTGCTTACGATACGCCAGTCATTAGCTGGATCCCATTCGGGTCCAAACGCATAGGTATCGCTGGGCAAGTCTTGATAGCTGCCATCCACCAAATTCACTACGCGCAGTCCCCAGTAAGGATCGGGCGGAAGCACCCAGCATAGATAGGGCACCCAATTGCGGATCTTCACCTTGATGCTGTCCGGATCCACGTTCCAGGGAATGTTAGGCTTCGCATCACGCATCTTGAGCTTGATCAGGTTCTCGCATACCTGTTTCTCTTCGAGGCGGCCGCCGTGCTGGAAGTTGACCACGATGCGGCGGCCGTCAGGCGACCAGGCAGGGTGCTTAGCCTGCTTGGTGGCGCCCAGCACGGCGCGCTCACCAGAGCCGTCGATGTTGATCACCCAGAGGGAGCCATCCTCGCCGTTCCAGCGGGTGAAGGCCACCTGGCTGCCGTCGGGTGAGAGAACGGGGTCGATGCCATTGGTCAGACGGCGCAGTCCGCTGCCATCGGCGTTGATAAGGATGATATCACCGCCGCTACTCAATTGAATCGCCAGCAGGCCGCGCCCCTTGCCGGTTGACTGTGTTGGCAACGCTGCTGTCTGTGACACAGCTCGGGGTGCACTGAGAAGTATATCCGACGGCAGCTCCGGCAGGTCGCTCCAGCTTCCACCTGGGGTGAGGAAGCGCAGTCCTACCCAGCCTGCGGCACTCCCTTGCAAAGGTGCCACCAATGCCCAACCCCGGCCCTTGTCCAGTCCTAATACAATGACCAACGTGTTCATGGTCAACATGCCGTTGCTCGGGTATGCGATGCCAGGTCGCTCACGCAGTGCAATCTCGTTGCTCTGCACCCAGGCGGTCATCACCTGTGGGGCATTTTCTAAGGAGCCTTCAATAATCAGTTCGCTGCGCGTCGCCCAGCCCGGGGTTTTATGGGTCGGCGACAGCAACAACCATTCGTCTGATCCACGGCTGGTGGCGAGCACAGCCGCGGTGTCGTCCGGATGTAGGGTGACCACAGGTGCGTAATCCCGCCCAGGGCCGCGGTAAAGGGTTGCCTCTCCGTGCGCCGGTCGGGCCGTAGCAATGGGCGCGAGGGGCAGCTGAAGAGGCAAAGCAGCAGATGGAACAGCTGCCGCAGTCGTGTTCGGGACGCCGGGACTCGCTACAGGCGCAGAGGTCGGTTGGGATCGGGGCGGCGAAACAGCTGTCCCTGAAGTGGTTGTCCCAGTGAAGGGGGCAATCTCATCCGCGGGCAGCGCG
>JANXAX010000465.1 GCA_025062175.1 Anaerolineae bacterium
CGTCGTCGAAGGTGACGGTGGGCTTGTCACCGGTGAACATCCGTGCCCGGCTCTTGCCGAAGCTGAGCGCCTGGTTGCCGGCGCCCTGGGCTTGGCGAAGGATGAGGAAGAAGAACACGCCGATGAGCAACAAAGGCAGCACAGCACTCAGCACATTCAGCCAGCCGCCCCACCAGCTGGGCGGCGCCACTTCAACCTGAATCTTCTGGAGCTGCGCTTTACTAACTCCTAGCCGTTCCAGAGTCTCCAGCGTGCCCAGTTTACTCTCTTTGTAAGTGCTTAGCTTGCCGCCCCCCACCAAGGTGACTTCGAGCTGGTCGCCGCGCACCAGGATCTTCTTGATCTCACCGTTCTGGGCGAGCCGCACCACTCGATTCAGCTCAACGGTCTCCGAACCGCCCGCTTGCCAGAAGAAATAGGTGTACAAGAAAAGCCCTGCCGCGAGTAGCAGGAGTATATAAACCATGCGTGACCATTTCATCGCCTAGATCTTCCTAAAAGAGCAACAATCCATCTAAACCGGTCTGGAAACCTAGAAAAAGTGTACTACCGGAGTGCCCAAGAGTCAAGGTTAAACCAGGCGCCAGTATGAGATCAGAGGCCAACGCCTTAGGAAAGGCTTCTTGTGGGCGCCCGGAAACATTGCGTACGTGTCCGCTGTTGCATTATGCACTTGGGCTTAAGCTGTGCCCCTATCCATCATTGTCCAGCGCAAATGCCTATATGATTGCACACAGCTCTGAACCGGGTATAATTATGGAGCATATTGGTCATTGAATCTGAATATTGGGTGTGTTCCAAATTGCTGCGTTAAGGGGGTTGATACCAGAATGCTTGTGTGGGAAGATGCGGCGGAACAGATCGAGGAAGCGGTACACCAGCTGTTGCGTTCCTATCGAGAGACCGAGCGGATACAGCACATTGGTGGTCCGCACTTACCATCCTCACAGCGCACTATCGAGATATGGCGTGTGCTACGCGCCATCCTGTTTCCGGGTTACTTCGAGACAGATCCCTTGCTGGATATGAGCGCGGTAGAAGATATAACCCGTGAGCGGGTTGCCTGGGTGCGACGTAACCTGATTGAGGAAATTTACAAAAGCTTGTGTCATGAATGTCAGCGTTACGGACAATGCGAAGAGATGAAAAACTGTCGTGACAAAGCGCGCTGTATCACCGACAGTTTCTTGAGGGAGCTGCCCTATATTCGCGCGCGCTTGCAGCTGGATGTCATTGCCGCGCTGGAAGGCGACCCGGCTGCTCAGAGCGAATCTGAGGTGATCTTGGCCTATCCTGGCCTGGCGGCGGTGACGGTCCACCGTATTGCTCACTTCTTCTACCAAAAAGAAGTGCCTTTACTCCCGCGCATTATGAGCGAGTACATCCACCATCAAACGGGCATCGACATTCACCCGGGTGCTACCATCGGTGATTCCTTCTTCAT
>JANXAX010000466.1 GCA_025062175.1 Anaerolineae bacterium
CCTGCTATATAAGAGCGTGCTGAAGGATCGAGCGCGCTCAGTCTGGCACGGCATGATCTGGGCGCATAAGGCAGCTCAGAAGACGAACGCGTATCAGAAAAATGAGAACCTGATCCTTAACGACGGCGCACGCGCCGATTCGATCCCCGGGCTGGAGATTGAGGCCAACGATCTGCGCTGCACCCATGGCGCGACGGCAGGTAAGATTGATCCTGAGCAACTGTTTTACCTTATGAGCCGTGGCCTTACCCGCCAGGAGGCGGAGCGCATGATCGTACAAGGGTTCTTCGAGCCGTTGTTGGCGCGCATCCCGGTGGAGAGCATCCGCCATCGCCTGGAACGGGCGATTATCGAGAAGATGGCACGTCCGTGATCGTCAACTCAAGGGTTGCTCCCTGTCTGAAGGGGGGACTCTCTACAAAAACGAACCTCTCGGTCTCCTAGCTGCCTTCTTTGGGCCTCATTCGGTGAACTCGGGAGCTAAGCTTGGCATGTGCAGGGCAGAAGAAGAGGTGCTCTGGAGGGGCGAAAAGCCCCTCCAGGCCCCCCGGAAAGGCAAAGAGCTCCTGGGCCTTCTTAACTCGATGCGCATGGGAGTGAGATGTGAAAGCGATGACCACAGCGGCAACTTCACAGATGGTCCTAGATGTAGCGGCCATTCGCGCTGACTTCCCTATTCTCGATGTTCGCGTGCATGGCAAGCCGCTGATCTACTTGGACAACGCCGCCTCCTCGCAGAAGCCACGTCAGGTGCTAGAGGCGCTGGATGCCCACTATCGCCAATTCAACGCCAATGTGCATCGGGGCGTCCACTATCTAAGCGAGGAATCCACCCGCCGGTATGAGGCGGCACGGGCGCGTGTGGCGCGTTTCATCAACGCCCGCAGCGACAAGGAGGTCATCTGGACTCGCAACACCACCGAAGCTATCAACTTAGTGGCGTATAGCTGGGGGCTAACCAACCTGCGGCCTGGCGACGAGGTCCTGGTCACCGAGATGGAACATCACTCCAACCTGGTGCCGTGGCAGATCATCACCACCCGCACTGGCGCGCGATTACGTCATCTGCCGGTGGATGATCGCGGTTATCTATGTTTAGACCGATTAAGCGAGTTTTTGACAGAGCGGACGCGGCTTTTCGCGTTCACAGCGATGTCGAATGTGCTGGGCACTATCAACCCTGTCGCCGAACTGGTGGCGGCAGCCCACAGCGTAGGTGCATTGGCGTTGGTGGACGCTGCGCAGAGTGTGCCGCATATGCCGGTGGATGTGCAGGCTCTCAATTGCGACTTCCTGGCTTTCTCCGGGCACAAAATGTGCGGACCAACGGGGATCGGCGTGCTGTATGGCCGGCAGGAGTTGCTGGAGGAGATGCCACCGTTCATGGGAGGTGGCGATATGATCCGCGAGGTCCATTTAGATCACGCGCGTTGGAATT
>JANXAX010000467.1 GCA_025062175.1 Anaerolineae bacterium
ACGATCGCGGTGGCCGGCCCCTCCCACTTGCTGCGCCGCTCGGCCAATGCGCCGGTGGGGCAGACGTCCACGCACGCGCCACAGAACTCGCAATTGGTCTCGGTGTGAGGCCGTCCGAAGGCGGTGCCCACCAGGGTTTTGCTGCCGCGCTGGACAAACGCCAACGCGCCCACCAGGCGAACCTCCTGACAGACACGTACGCAGCGGCCGCACAGGATGCAGAGGTTGTAGTCGCGGTCGAAGTACGGATCGTGTCGCTCGACCGGCAGCCCACGGTACGCGATCGGGTAGGGGACGTCTTCCAGGCCGACGTATTGGGCGATCTTCTGGAGGTCGCACATGCCGTTTTTCGGGCAGTACTGACAGCCCGTGGTGACGGCGGCTTTGCGGATGGTGCCCTGGAAGTCGGTGCAGCGGGCTCGGCGCTCGCACACCAGACAGGTGTAGGGATGCTCGGAGAGGATGAGCGCCAGGATCTCCCGTCGCAGCTTTTGCAACGCCTCGGTCTCGGTGCGCACGACCATGCCATCGAGGGCGGGGACGGTGCAAGCAGTAGGGTAGCCGCGCATCCCCTCGATCTCGACGACGCACAGCCGACATGCGCCGAAGGGCGGCAGCTTCGGGTGGTAGCACAGCGTTGGAATGTAGATACCGCTGCGCTGCGCGGCCTCTAGCACGGTCATCCCCGGCTCAGCCTCGACGGCCATCTCATTGATTTTCAGGGAGAGCTTTGTTGCCTTCGCTTCAGCGGCCAATCGTTGAAACCACATCCCTCTAATCCACCACGATCGCTTGATAGCTGCACGCGTCGAGACAGGCTCCACACCGCTCGCATCGGTTGGGGTCAATCACGTGCTTCTGTTTGCGCTGGCCCGAGATCGCTCCCATCGGGCAGAGGCGAGCGCACAGGGTACAGCCGGTGCATTCATCGGTGATGCGATAGGTGATCAGGGCGCGGCAGACGCCCGCCGGGCACCGGCGATCGCGCACATGTGCCTCATACTCCGAGCGGAAATAGCGCAATGTGGTCAGCACGGGGTTGGGAGCCGTCTGCCCGAGGCCGCACAGCGAGCCGGCCTTGACCGTCTGAGCCAGCGATTCTAGCAAATCCAGATCTTCCATGGTCGCCGTGCCGGCCTGGATGGATTCCAAGATCCATAGCATCCGTTGGGTGCCCACCCGGCAGGGGGGGCACTTACCGCATGATTCTGCCTGAGTGAAAGACAGGAAGTAGTGGGCGATGTCCACGGCGCAGTTGCGATCATCCATGACCACCAGGCCGCCAGATCCCATGATCGAGCCGGCCGCGGTGAGCGATTCATAGTCCACCGGCGTGTCCAGATGGCTGGCAGGGAGGCAGCCACCCGACGGCCCACCCGTCTGCACTGCTTTGAAAGCCCGACCTTCGGCGATGCCACCGCCGATATCGAAG
>JANXAX010000468.1 GCA_025062175.1 Anaerolineae bacterium
TGATGTGGTGACCTACCATGTGGTCTTTACTATTCCCCCAGGAACAGTATGGGGCGGCCACACGCTGGTGGATGCCCTCAATCCGGGCCTCTGGTACATCACCGATAGCGAGACTCTGGCCTGGACGCCATCCACTGTCCCCGTGATCACCACCAGCCGGAACATTACAACGGTCTGGGATGACTGGAATCAAGGATACGCCCAGGTGATTCGCTGGTACTTTGCTCCTATCACCAGCGAGCAGGATCTCCCAACGGTGATCACCCTCACCTTCCGCGCTCAGGCGGTGGGCCTGGATATTCAGACCCTGCAGCCGGTCTGGCTCACCCAGACCGAGCGATTCTGGCCGGGCAACTACGTCCAACTGGAGTTCCCGTGGCCGAACGTGGTGACCGATGTCGCGACCAACATGCTCCTCCAGCCCTACCTGACGGTAGACAAAGCCAGCACCCCACCGCCGGGCACGTTCGTGGGCGCAGGCGACCGCATCACCTACACGCTGGTGGTCACCAACTCCGGCTACGGCCTGGCCTACGACATCGTGATTAGCGATGTCCTCCCAGCGGAACTCTTCTACATGACCTCCACCATCGCCAGCAGCGCGCCGCCGTACATCGCCTTCACCCACGAGCCGCCGGTGGGCGCTACGGGCGTCCTCACCTGGCGGGTGAACGAACTCTGGGGCCTGGAATGGAGCCCCCAGAACGTGCCGAAAGTGGCGACCATCACCGTCATCGCGCAGGTGACGGATACCGTCGGCGCCAACCTGCGCTTCACCAACACCGCCGCCATCCCCTACTACGACTCCCAGCCGGGCGACGGCCCCGGCCCCTACAGCCCCGACGAGCGGGAGTACACCGACGGCTCCGATTCCGTCTCCCACCGGACGGTGGACGCGGCCATCCTCAAAGCCGTGACCCCGCCCGCTGCCACCCTGGGCGACGTGGTGACCTACGTGGTCGTCGTCCCGGCGACGCCCATCACGGCGACGCTCTATAACGTCACCGTCACCGACCGGCTGGATTCCCGCCTGCAACTGCACACGGTGACCGACGGTCCGGACGGCACGGTAGCGACGGTGGGCAACGTCTTCACCGTCACCTATCCGGCCATCCCGTATGGCGAGCAGCGCTTCATCACCATCACCGCCGTCCTCTCCGACCCGCTGGGCGCCAGGGCGGGCAATGTCATCACCAACGTGGCGGTGCTCCGCCACCG
>JANXAX010000469.1 GCA_025062175.1 Anaerolineae bacterium
GCGGGGAAGGTGAACGTTCGCGAGGTTGTCGAGTTCGCCAAAACGTTGCCCTTCGTGGTGGTCGCCCGCGAGTATAAGTTCATGTGCTCCGATCCCGGCCAGGAGATGATCCGGGAAGACGTGCGGGAGCACCGGCTGGACCGGGTGGTGGTGGCCGCATGTTCCCCATCGCTGCATGAGGCCACCTTCCGCAGGGCCCTCGAGCAGGCGGGCCAGAACCCCTTCTTCTTCCAGATGGTGAACATCCGCGAACACGTGAGCTGGGTGACCGAAGATCCGCGGGAGGCCACCGAAAAGGCGAAGGCGCTGGTGGCCGCCGCCGTCCGGCGGGTGATCTTCCACGAACCCCTGCAACGCCGGCGTGTCCCGGTGAAGGACCGCGTGCTGGTGGTCGGCGGCGGGATCGCGGGGATCCACGCCGCCCTGACCCTGGCGGACGCCGGCAAGCACGTCTACTTGGTGGAGCGGGAGCCCACCATCGGCGGCCATATGGCCATGTTCGATAAAACCTTCCCCACCCTGGATTGCGCCGCCTGTATCCTGACCCCGAAGATGTCGCAGGTTGCAGCGCATCCCAACATCACTCTCTGGACCTATTCGGAGGTCATCCAGGTCGAGGGGTTCGTGGGGAACTTCCGCGTCCGGGTGCGCCGGAAGCCCCGCTACGTGATCGAGGAGCTCTGCGTGGGATGCCTGCAGTGCATCGACGCTTGCGTGTATAAGGATGCCCGCTTCCCGGACGAGTTCAACCTGGGCCTGGGCAAGCGCAAGCCGATCTATATCCCCTTCCCTCAGGCCACCCCGCGGGTGGTGCTCATCGACCCGGAGACCTGCATCTGGTTCAAGACGGGCAAGTGCAAGCAGACCTGTCTGGAAGCCTGCGAACGGGCGGCCATCGACTTCAAGCAGCAGGAGCGGATCGAAGAGATCGAGGTCGGGGCGATCATCCTGGCGACCGGGTTCAAGACGTTCGACGCCCGGCGGATCCCCGAATACGGTTACGGGAAATACCCGAACGTCTACACCGCCCTGGAGGTCGAGCGCCTGGTGAACGCCTCC
>JANXAX010000046.1:0-3042 GCA_025062175.1 Anaerolineae bacterium
CAGGGCGCGCGCCAGCCCAAAGTCGACCACCTTGGCTTGTCCGTCTGTGCGGATCAGCACGTTGCCCGGTTTCAGGTCGCCGTGCACCAGGCCAGCGCGGTGGGCGTGGCCCACGCCGGCGCAGATCTGACAGCCGATGTCGACCGCCTGCCGGATCGAGAGCGCGCCGTTCCGTTCGAGCAAGGTGCGCAGGTCCACTCCCGGCACATATTCCATCACGATGTAGGGACGATTGTGGTCCTGGCCAAAGTCATACACTGCCACGATGTTGGGATGCGTCAGGTTGGCGGCGTTTTGCGCTTCGCGATGAAAACGCACCAGGAAGGTGGGGTCCGTCACGTACTCCGGACGCAACGCCTTCACCGCCACAATGCGCCCCAGGGCCACATCTTGCGCCCGGTAGACCTCCGCCAGCCCTCCCTGCCCGATCTTTTCTAAGATTTGATAGCGATTGTTGAAGATTTTGATTTCGTCTTCCACAAGAACTGTCATTCAACCTTGCTACTATTTTATCTGGGAATGACATTTTCTCCAAGAAGCCGGATCTTTTATGTTGTGGGTGCTTCCCCTGCGCGTAATCGGGGCGGATTCGCTGAATCGGAGATTATGGGTTATAGTGTTCGAAATAGCCTAGGAGGTGAGTGGAGATGCGCTGTCTTGGGAGGAGAGATTTTCTGAAGGCTGCGATGGCTGCCCTGGTCGGCGGCTGGATGGCCGGCTGGCGGGACGCTGCGGTGGGTTGGGATGCGCTGGCCAGGCCTTCCGACATGTCCCAGCGGTCTACGTTGCCCTTGCTAGCGCATTACCAGCCGGTGCCGATCGCCCGTCGCCTGCCCCCGCGTGACCCGACGACACCCGTGCCGGTGCCGAGCCGCGCGGAATTGATGGCCCACTGGCCGGCCACAGAGAAAAGTCGCGTGGTCGTGGTGCGTCACCGCGAAGTCTTGACCGCCGGTCAGCCCAACCCGGACATTGTGCTTCAGATGTTGGACGAGGGGATCAGTGCATTGGCCCATGGGGCGCAGCCGTTGGAGGTGTGGCGCGTCCTGTTTGACCCGCAAGAGCGCGTGCTGTTGAAGGTGAATTGCATCGCTGCGGGAGGCCCTACCCAGCCGGCGGTCACTTATGCCATCGCCCGGCGACTGCAGGACGCCGGGCTGCGGGCGGAGAACCTGCTCATCTTTGACCGCACGGATCACGAGCTGGCCGATGCGGGCTACGCACTCAACGAAGGAGGCAGCGGCGTGCAATGTCGCGGCACCCGTGGTGAGGGCAGCGAAGCTGTGCTGACTCAGGCGACGGTGCGCTTCTGGCGCGAGCTCGATGAATGCGACGCGATTGTCAACATCCCCACCCCGAAAGCGCACGGCATCGCCGGCGTGAGCGTCGCGCTGAAGAATCACTATGGCTCCATCAGCGAGCCGGCCAAGCTGCACGCCAACGGCTGCGACCCGGCCATCCCCGAATTGAATGCGCATCCCCTCATCCGCGATAAGACGCGGCTGCACGTGGCGGCGGCGTTGCGGGTGAGCCCCTTCGATTGGAACGCCCCGCGGCCGGAGAACGCCCTGCTGCTCTCGTTCGACCCGGTCGCGCTGGACACGGTGGCACGCGATATCTTGGTGCGCCATCATCAGGCCGCGGGCGCGGACGCCGGGTTCCTGATCTACGGGGCACATCATTTGGTCACCGCCCAGCAGATGCAATTGGGCGCCACCGCACCGGAGCGGATCGAGCTGCACGAGATTGTATTGGCATGAATTGTGCTGTGGGATGAGCGTGTGGCGGAAACATCCCTTTGGTTGGGCACACCTGGCTCTGTGCTGCTTCCTTGGCATCGGTGGAGTGGCATGCCTGGGGAGCGGCGCGGATGACCTCGCCCGCTTCTTGCCAGGGGATGACGTCGTCCCCGGTTGGACACCTCAGGGAGCGCCCCGGATCTTTGCGCGAGACGAGCTCTATGAGCTGGTGGACGGTCAGGCGGAGGCGTTTTTCGCCTACGGGTTGACCCAGGCGGCCTTGGGCCGCTATGCGGGGCCGCAGGGGCACGGAGTGCGCATCGAGCTCTTTCGCCTCGGCAGCCCGGCGGATGCTTATGGCCTGTTCAGCACCACCCTCTCGGGCGCGCCGGTCGCTGTCGGCGCGGCGGGCGACAGCGACCCTGGCCGTCGCTTAGCCTTCTGGCAGGAGCGCTACTATGTGCGCATCCAGACGGCGCAGCCCGTCGCGGATGAGGTCTTGCGCGGGTTTGGCCAGGCGGTCGCAGCGGCTTTGCCTGCTGGGAGCGAGCTGCCCGAGCTGGTGACCCGTCTGCCGGCCGAAGGATTGCGCCCCCGCAGCGCGCGCTTCTTCCGACAGGAGATCTCCATTCAGCCCTGGCTGTGGCTGGGCGGCCGCAATCTGTTGGGCCTCAGCCAGGCGACGGAGGGTGTTTTGGCCGATTACACCTTGGGGAGTAGTATGGCGCGCTTGTTATGGGTGCGCTATCCCGATGCCGCCACGGCTGAAGGGGCACTGCAGGCACTCCGGAGCGCTGACATCCCCGACTTGGTGAGCGCCCAGGTGCGTGCAAGAGAACTTGCAGCGGTGTTTGGCAGTCTCGAGCCGGAAGCGGGAAAGGCGTTGGTGGAACGGGTTTGGGCGATAGGAGAATAGAGACATGGCACATCAGATGACACGGCGGAGGTTTTTGAGCGGGATGTTGGTTGCGTCTGGGTTGGCGCTGTGGGGCGCCGCCTGTTCGAGTGCTCCGGCGATGCCGCTCGCCGCCACACGGCGGCCTGTGCCGGCGCCGGCGGCGGGGCAGGCATATCTGGCCGTGGCGCACAGCGAAGACGCTGCCGCGGCGACGCGGGCGGCGCTCGCCGCGCTGGGAGGTATGGGACGCTTCGTCAAAGCGGGTGACGATGTGATCATCAAGCCCAACATCTGCACTGATTACCACCCGCCCGAGTACGCCACTACGACCAATCCGACCGTCGTCGCCACGCTGGTGACGCTGTGCCGCGAGGCCGGCGCCCGACGCGTGCGCGTGATGGACAT
>JANXAX010000046.1:3052-12109 GCA_025062175.1 Anaerolineae bacterium
ATGCCCTTCGGTGGCACCCCCGAAACAGCCTACGCGGTCAGCGGCATCGCCGACGCTACCCGCGCCGCCCAAGGCGAGATGGAGGTGATGAGCCCGCTCAAGTTCGTCATGACCGCCATCCCTCAGGGGAAGGATATCACCCAATGGGAGGTCTACCGGGACGTCCTCGAGACGGATGTGCTCATCAACGTGCCCATCGCCAAGCACCATTCCCTGGCGCGACTGAGCCTGGCGTGCAAGAATCTCCTCGGCGTCGTGCGGCATCCCAACCGCATGCATCGCAACCTCGGCCAGCGTCTGGCCGACCTGGCGAGCCTGATCCGCCCCTCGTTGACGGTGGTCGATGCCATGCGCATCCTGGTGGCGAACGGACCGACGGGCGGCAGTCTGAACGATGTGCGCCTGATGAACATGGTAATCGCCAGCCACGATATGGTAGCCGCGGACGCTTATGCGGCGACACTCTTTGGACTGCGCGGCGCAGACATCGCCTATATCCAACGCTCGGCTGAGATGGGCTTGGGCACGTTGGATCTCGACGCGATCGACATTGAGGAAATCCATGGATAAGGCGAAGGGGTGGCAGCTCGGGCGTCGGCTGCGGCAAGTCAGCCAAGCGCTCTTTTTCCTGTTGTTCCTTTATCTGCTCGTCGCGGCGCTGCAACGACGTGTGGCGTTTCCGCTGGCTGATTTGTTCTTCCGCTTCGACCCCTTAAGCGCCCTGGGTGCCATGCTGGCCAGCCGTGAGTGGCTGCCCCGCCTCGGGCTGGCGTTAATCACCGTGGGCATCACCCTGCTGCTGGGACGGGTGTGGTGCGGCTGGATTTGTCCGCTGGGGACGGTGTTGGAGTGGCTGGGACCCGGCGCGGCACGGGGGCGAGCGCCGAACGTTGCCCCCCAGTGGCGCAGCGCCAAATACCTGCTCCTCGTGGGCATTCTGGCGGCCGCTGTTTTCGGCAGCCTGACGCTGCTGGTGCTCGACCCGCTGGCGCTCTTCACCCGCACCATGACCACGGTGATCCTGCCGGCGCTGAACTATGGGGTGACAGCTATTTTCGCCAGCCTTTACTCCATCGCCCCCTTGCGCGGGGTGTTGGATGCGCTGGAACATGGGCTGCGGGGGACGGTCTTGCCGGTGCAGCAACCGTTGTTCGCCGGCAATTGGTTGATCGCCGGCGTTTTTGGGTTGGTGCTCCTTCTGAACCGGCTGGCGAAGCGCTTCTGGTGCCGCTATCTGTGCCCCTTGGGAGCGCTGCTGGCATGGCTTGCCCGCATTGCGGTGTTGCGTCCGGTCATCGGCGTGGGCTGTGTCCAATGTGGGCGTTGTCGCAGCGTCTGTCCGGTGGAGGCCATCCAGGTGCAGGACGACTTCCGCATCGTTGCAAGCGAATGTGTGACTTGCCTCGACTGTTTCGCTGCCTGCCCTGAGCGTGGGATCGGATGGCGTCCGGTCGCCTTCCGGACGGCCATCGCTGGGAAGGAGCGCGCCTGGCCGGCGCCGGCGGAGGTGTATGACCCGGGACGGCGCCAGGTGCTGGTCGCTCTGGCCGCCGGGATTGCCGGCGTGGTGGTGCTGCGTACCAATCCCTTGGCACGTTCGCCCGACCCGACGCTCATCCGGCCACCCGGCGCCCAAGACGAGGCGACGTTTCTGGCGCGCTGTCTGCGTTGCAGCCAGTGTATGAAAGTTTGTCCCACCTCGGGGTTGCAGCCGGCGCTGCTGCAGGGAGGTCCGGAGGCGTTCTGGACGCCCCACCTCGTGCCGCGGCTAGGCTATTGCAATTATGGCTGCAACGCCTGTGGTCAGGTCTGCCCTTCCGGCGCTATTCCCCTGCTGGATCTGGAGCGCAAACGTCAGGCGGTGTTAGGATGCGCCGTGATCGACCGCGACCGTTGTCTGCCGTGGGCCCATGGGGTGGCGTGCATCGTCTGTGAAGAGATGTGTCCAGTCGCCCCTAAGGCGATCCGCCTCGACGAGGTGACCATCACCGATGACCGCGGCGTGATAGTCACGGTGCAGCGTCCATATGTCGTGAGCGATCTATGCATCGGATGCGGTATTTGTGAGTATCAGTGCCCGGTCGCGGGTGAAGCGGCCATCCGTGTCTTCCGCACTGCCTAGCCATTTGGTTAGGAATCGGATAGCGATTGTCCTTATTTGACAGCGTCCGCGCATGGAAGTATGCTATACCTGCTTAGGGGAGGTGACGAAGGGATGGCCATCCGCCGCATCTTATACGCGGACGACCCGCGCCTGCGACAGAAAGCCAAACCGGTCAAGCGCTTCGGGCCGGAGTTGAAAGCGCTGGCCGATGACATGCTGGAGACGATGCGCGCCGCGAACGGCCTCGGTCTGGCCGCGCCGCAGATTGGCATCTTACAACAATTGTTCGTGGCGCATTTGCCCAAGGACGAAGCGGATCCGCAAAGCGGTAAGGACTTTGTGCTGGTCAATCCACAGATCGTGCAGGCCAGCCCGGAACGGGTCGAGGGCGTGGAGGGCTGCCTTTCGATCCCCACGTGGTATGGGCGCGTGGCGCGCGCGGAATGGGTGGTGGTCAAGGCGCAAAATGTGCACGGCAAACCGGTGCGCATCAAGGCCCATGGCCTATTGGCACGTGTCTTCCAGCACGAGATCGATCACCTCAACGGGGTGTTGTTTGTGGACCACATCCGCCGCCCCGAGGATGTGTGGCAAGAGCTTCCGAAGGAAGCGAGCGAGAAACAACCCGCCGCTCAAGTCGCTGCGGCGGTGGAACAGCTGGCCTGAGGTAGAACGGTCCTGTCTCCCGTGGTGCGCCATGCCCTGGTGTTTGTGAGCGGCTTTGGCCTTACGTTTGTCATCTTGTTCGGGCTGCCGACGACGCTGCTGGGCGGTTTTCTGGCGGCGCAACGTGGCTGGATCGCAGCCCTGGGAGGCTTTCTCCTCATCGTCCTGGGTGTGCAAATGACGGGCGCGCTGCGGGCGGCGGCGCGTTTGAGTGCTGCGCGTGGCCGATGGCGAGCGCCAGGTGCCGTGCTGGCAGCTTGCAGCCGAGCGTTGGACGCGTTGCTCTTGCCGGAACGGCGTTTTCACCCGAATGTCGGCCCTTCTCCCGGTTACGTGCGTTCGTTCTTCGTCGGTGTCACGTTCGCCGCGGGGTGGACGCCGTGCATCGGGCCGCTGCTGGGCCTGGTGTTGACGTTGGCCGCTGTTCAGCCGTTCCAGGCAATGCCGCTCCTGCTCGCCTACGCGACGGGCTTAGCCATCCCGTTCCTGCTCAGTGCCGTAGCACTCCGCTCGGCGGTCGGCCGGCTGAAGGGGCTGCACCGCTGCTTGCCTATGGCGGAGCGGGTGAGCGGTGCTTTGTTGTTCGTCTTCGGCCTGGTGCTCGTACAGGGCTCCCTTGCCCGGTTGAACCTCCTTTTCGGAGCGCCCGAATGGCTTGCCGCGTTCGAGGCGCTCCTCGCTGGGGATGTGTCCGCGATCACATTGCCGCTGGCAGCCTTGGCCGGGTTGTTGTCCTTCCTGTCTCCATGTGTGTTGCCGTTGGTGCCGATCTACCTGAGCTATCTGAGTGGCACAGCCCTCAGCAGTGCGCCCGCGGCAGCCGCTGTCCAAGGATCGGCGCGGGTCGTGTGAGTCGCTCCCCGACGGTCGCGCTCGGATGTGTCGTTGTCAGTTCGTGCGAAGGATTGCTTCCATTTTTAATTCCCAAACTGAAATGTACCCAAGCGTTGGCGTGCGTTCCACGCCAGCGTTATAATCGCAATGCAGAGGTGACCGTGCAGACACTCACGTATCGCATGTCGTTGCGCAAGGAGCCGGAGGGTGGTTACCCTGTCATCGTGCCTTCTCGGCTGCGTTGCGTCACCTACGGCGCGACGCTCGAGGGGAGCGTCGCTGTGGCGCGCGAGGCGAACGCGCTCTCCATTGAGAGCCCGCGCGCTTATGGCGAGGAAATCCTCGCCGAAGAAGCTCCTCTGGAGTACACGGTCACTCTGCCTGTCCATGCCTAGGTTGCCCGTGTTTACCTCACAGACAGTCGTGGTGCGACTCTACGTCCGTCCGGATTGCCCCCTCTGCGCAGAGGCAGCTGAGCGGCTGCGAGAATGCTCTCTCGAGGTCCATGCGATCAACGTGGATGAAGATCCGGTGTTGCAACGGCTGTTCGCTGCGCACGTCCCCGTGGCCGACTTCGGCAGTCACGTGCGCTTGTATTGGCCCTTCACGCGCGAGGAGGTCCAGGAAGCGCTGCGACGTGTCCAGGAGGCCATACCGGAGGTGGGTGGCCGGCGCACGGTGCACCCTGTCGCTGGCTGGTCGCGGCGGGTCGTCCTGGCGCTCGACCGTGCTATCTACGGCTTGGCGCGTCACTGGCTGGGGTTCGTCGGTGGCTTGTTGGGGCTATATGCTGGGTTGCCCCTGGCCGGGCCGCTCTTGATGGCGGCCGGCATCACCACCCCGGCCAATCTGATCTACACAGTGTATCGCCTCTTTTGCCATCAGTTCCCCTCGCGTTCCTCGTTCTTGTTGGGACAGCAGATCTGCTACTGCGATCGCTGTTTAGGAACCTACACCACCCTGTTTGCTATGACGCTGGTGTTTGCTCTGGTACGCCGGCGTCTCAAGCCACTGCCCTGGCCGGCGTATCCACTCTTCGTCCTGCCGATGGCAGTTGATGGCTTGACGCAAATATTGGGGTGGCGGCACAGCAATTTTGAACTGCGGGTGATCACAGGGGGGCTCTTCGCCATCGGCTCTGCCTGGCTGGTGCTTCCTTATCTGGAACGCGGTTTTCAGGATGTAGCTGCCGTCCTCGGGCGCAAGCTGGGGGCGGATAGGTAGCCGGGCGAGCCCAGGCGTTGGGTGCAGGGTAAGTCCATCCATTGAGCCGCGTGTGGCATTAAGCGGCTCATTTTCACCGCAGAGACGTGGAGAGCACAGGGTGTGGCAGAGCAGCTCCGCTCTAGACATCAAGCAGTTGATTCTCGATTTCGTCGGCCGTCAAGGTGTTCAGCAGCGCAGCCAAGCGGCAAGCCACTTCATATGGACGGCGCCGCGGTGCAACGATAATGCCATAATGGGTTTGACCAGCCACCGAACATTCGCTATGCAAACGCTCGCAATGGACACGATTTGTGAGTGGTGGATACCACGATGGATAGGGTGGGCGATGGTAGCGGTCATTGCCCGCTCCTCGGTGCGTACACATTTCAGCCTTTGGCCAAGAGGAGTATAACGCTCCTTCATGGTAGGCGAGCAAGTGCACGATCACGTTTAGAGTGTATAGTAACGTGTTACGCTAATGGTACAACTCATCTCCTCTGATTCTTGCCAGATCGCAGCACATAGTCCATAATAGGATGTAAACCCAGTCGCGGATTAGCTGTCGTCTCCAGAGGAGGTGCGCCTTCGACCCCCGTGAAAGGCTGCGCGAGGCACGTGTTGTCATTGTAGGGCTGGGCTTGATGGGCGGCTCCCTGGCGATGGCCCTATACCAGGGGGGTCTGTGCCGTGAGGTGGTCGGCGTGGCGCGGCGGCCCGAAACGGTGCAGCAGGCGCTGGCCCTGCAAGCGGTGCACTATGCTACCACGCAGTTGAGCGAAGCGTTGTGTGGCGCGGATATCGTCGTCCTGGCCACGCCGGTGCGCAGCATCATCCGCCACATTCAGCAGCTGAGCACCATGACCCTGCCTCCTTGCCTGCTGCTCGACCTGGGCAGCACCAAACAGGCGATCGTGCGCGCGATGGAGGCGCTGCCGGCCCACGTGCAGCCATTGGGTTCCCATCCAATGTGCGGCAAGGAGGTGAGCGGACTGGCCGCTGCTGACCCCAATCTCTATCGCGACGCCCCGTGGGTGCTCGTGCCCCTAGCGCGCACGTCGGAGGCGTCTCTCGACTTGGCGCGCGCATTGATCCAGGCAGTGGGCGCCCGGCCGCTGGTGCTGGACGCGGCACGCCACGACTGGCTGGTGGCAGCGATCAGCCATCTGCCCTATGTGCTGGCCACCGCGCTCGTGCTGGTGGTGGCCCAGCTGGGTAGGAACGATGCGATGGTCTGGCAGTTGGCTGCGTCCGGCTTCCGCGACACCTCGCGGCTGGCCGGCTCGGATGTGGAGATGATGCTGGACATCCTGATGACCAACCGCACCGCGGTGGAGGAGGTGCTGACGCACGCCCTCTCCCAGTTGGGTCACCTGACTGGCCTGCTCGCGCGCGGTGAGGAAGAGCCTCTCCGCGCGTTGCTCACCCGGGCGCGCACGCTACGCACTATGTATGCGAATATGCTGCCGGACCGTGACCTATCCACTTCATGAACGTGAGAGCGCAGCGAGGGTTTTCTTTTTTCGTGTTCCCGAAGGCCCTTTGCCCGCTCATCTCTCGCGGGTTCAGAACTTTCGAGCGATTTCCTCAATTGCCATGCCGTGAATTCTCCGCAGCGCGCCGTCTTTTCTCCACCACGAGGAAATGGGAAAGCCCCCACAGGCGCAACGGGGTGTGCTCCAGTCGGTAGCTCAGCCAGCGCACGAAGCGCCCCAGCGCCGGCCAACGCGCCACCAGGTTGTCGTAGCCAGGGTAGATTTGGGTGTGCATCACAATGCGCACCGGCAGCCCTTCGAACAGACGGCGCAGCCCAGCAATGGTGTAGGCGCGTACATGCGGCACCAGTCGATTGCGCAGCGGGTCGGGCAGATAGTTGACCAGCGGGGTGTTGCCGAAGTGATACACCCCGCGCCAGTAGTGGCCATGGGTCTCGAAAGGGTACCAACGGTTAGGGCAGAAGAGGACCAGCCGGCCGCCCGGCTTGAGCACGCGCACCATCTCGCGCACGCAGGCGCGGTCGTCGACGACGTGTTCGATCACCTCGTGGGAGAGGACCAGGTCGAAGCAATCGTCCGCAAAGGGCAGCCGCTCGCCCAGTGCCTGGGCCACATGGCCCTTAGTCGCCGCTGCGCGCGCGTATTCCCCCTCAACCTCGACGCCGAAGACGTGGGGGGTATCGGCGCGCAGAGCGGCCAGATACACACCGACGCCGCAGCCCACATCGAGGGCGGCGCCGTGTCGGCGCTCTTCGGCGGCAGCGCGGATCATCGCCAGGCGGCGTTCCTGTCCGGCGCGCCACATCTGCGAGGGGACGCCGCGCTCCGCTGCTTTCTTCGAGACACCCATCGCGGTGCTCACTTATAGGCAGCGCGCCAGGTGTTCCAACCCTGCGGCGATGTCCTGGAGGTGCAGGCGGATCACACGTCGGCCGACCGCGCGCAGCGCCTGATAATCCCCTAACGCCTGGGCCATTTTGAGCACCCCGAAGCGGAGGCTCGCTTCGGGCTGGCCGGCCTCGTCCGGGATCGGCAGGTCGGGGACGCCCTCGGCGGTGAGCTGGATAAACAACCCCTTGCCAGCGTCACCCTTGTGCAGCTGGCCAGTGGAATGCAGGAAACGCGGCCCGTAGCCCAGCGTGGTGGCCAGGCGCAGGCGGTCGCGCAGCTTGAGGCGCAGCGCCTGCAATTGGGCGTGGGTGGCCGGCGTCGGTTGTAAGTATGCTTGCAGTGCAATGTAATCTCCAGGTCGCGCCTGAGCGAGAAATGTCCCCAGGGCATCGGCCAGACGCGTCGCCGCGCCGATCAGCTGGGCGTCGGAGGCGTGAAGCGCCACGCCGTCCTCGACTAGCAACGGTGATTCAGACGGGATGCTACCCCGCGTGGCGTACTCGGCCACCACCTGGCGCGCCAGCGCCTTGGCGGCTTCGACGTTGGGCTGGTCGAACGGGTTGACGCCCAACAAATGCCCGGCGACAGCAGTGGCCATCTCCCAGAGGAAGCATTGTGCTCCCACATCGTAGCGGTCGCGCAGTGCGATGCGCACCACCGGCTGGCCGGCGCGTTCAAGCTGTGCCAGCGCTGCGTCCTCGGCAGGTTCATCTGCCAGCGCGAGCTGGACGAACAGGCGGTCGTTGTAAGCATATAGGTCGGCATCGCCCAGCGGTTCTCCCACCACCGGCAGGATGCCCTTGCCTTCTTTGCCGGTGCTCTCGGCGAGCAACTGCTCAGCCCAATCGCCGAAGCTGGCCAGGGAGGGCGAGATCACAAAGGTCAGCTTATCGCGCCCTGTCAGCGCGGCGCGGCCGATGATGGCGCCCAGCTGAGCGCCGGGGTTCTCCGCCGGGGGCACTGGTGCACCACATGCCGTGGCCATCTCCTGGCCACGCGTCAACAGCTGCGCGATATCCAGACCGATCAGCGCCGCCGGCACCAGGCCGAAATAGGAAAGAGCGGAATAGCGTCCGCCGATGTCCGGGTTGTTGAGGAACGTGGCGCGGAACTGGTAACGCGCTGCTAGCTCGGCCAGAGGAGACCCTGGGTCGGTGATGGCGATGAAGTGATGTCCTAGCGTAGTGCTATTCCTCCGGGTCGCTGCCAGCCGGTTGTAGAAATACTTGAACGCCGAGAGGGTCTCCACCGTGCTGCCCGATTTGGTGGAGACGATGAACAGCGTGTGCTCCAGATCGACCGCCTGTTCGACCTCCAGCACGGCGCCTGGGTCCGTGCTGTCGAGCACGCGCAGCTCCGGGAAGCCTGGGCGCACACCGAACACCTTGCGGAACATCTCCGGTGCCAGGCTGGAGCCTCCCATGCCCAACAGGACTCCATCGCGGATGCCCTCGGCGCACAATTGCCTGGTAAAGCGGTGCAGTGCCTCCACATGCGGCGGCATATCATCCGGGCTGTGTAACCAGCCCAGCCGGTTGCTGATCTCACGGTCCTCGGATTTCCATACGGTGTGGTCGCGTGACCAGATGCGCGGTATAATGTTCTGCGCCGCCATCGCGGCGAGCGTCTCACCGAGACGCAACGCGGGGAATTGACGGTCTAAGCGCTCAATGTCGAACCGGTACATCGTTCTTCTTCTGGACCTCCGATGATAAGTGGATGTAGTTTACCAATGTTCATAGTGCACCAAATCGCTGAGCGGCCGGCGCTTCTTCGGCGCGGGCTGGTCAGCGGGATAACCCAGTGGGGTGAAGAGGAAGGGTTCTACGTCGGGTGGCACGCGCAGAATTTCGCGTGCCGCGT
>JANXAX010000470.1 GCA_025062175.1 Anaerolineae bacterium
TTAAGCCTGAGGAAAGGCTCCAATACGTAGCCGAATTTGCTTCGCTATCGGATGAGGAGAAGAAGACCATTCAGACAGGAGGGCTGGACCTAGCGACGGCCAGCAGGATGGTCGAGAACGTTGTGGGAATTTTTCCGCTACCGCTCGGTATAGCAACCAACTTCCTAATCAACGGCGTCGACTATCTCGTTCCGATGGCGGTGGAAGAGCCTTCGGTAATCGCGGCCGCGTCAAACGCTGCCAAGATGGCCCGTGACGGTGGAGGTGTTTTCTCTTTCCAACCAGCTCAGTTGATGATCGGGCAGGTTCAGCTGGTCGAGGTTCCGAACCCATACGCCGCTAAAATGGAGATCCTTAGGAACAGGGACGAAGTTTTGGCGAGGGCCAACGAGAAAGACCCCGTCCTCGTAAACTTGGGGGGAGGAGTTAAAGACATCGAAGCCCGTGTTCTCGAAACCCCTATCGGGCCGATGGTCGTAGCACATCTCGTCGTCGACGTGAAGGACGCGATGGGCGCCAACGCCGTCAACACCATGTGCGAAGCCGTGGCACCCTACCTCGCCCGCCTAACCGGTGGAAAATTCAGGCTGAGAATCATCTCAAACCTCGCCGACAAAAGGATAGCCCGCGCCTACGCCCGCGTTCCAGCGGAATCTGTCGGGGGAGTAGAAGTGGCTAGGGGGATAGTTGAAGCCTATCATTTCGCAAAGGCAGACCCCTACAGGGCGGCTACGCATAACAAGGGCATCATGAACGGAATCGATGCCGTTGCGATTGCCACAGGGAATGATTGGAGGGCTCTGGAAGCAGGTGCTCATGCTTACGCGGCCCGAAGCGGCAGGTATGAGCCGTTGACTGTTTGGGAGCAGCTGCCCGGCGGAGACCTTTACGGAGCCATCGAAGTACCCCTCGCCGTCGGAATAGTTGGGGGCGCGGTGAAAACAAACCCGGTCGCGAGAACCTGCTTGAAA
>JANXAX010000471.1 GCA_025062175.1 Anaerolineae bacterium
AGCAACGGGCGCCAAGCTGAACATCGTGGAAGTGCCCTTCGCAGAGCACTTCCCCAAGTTGATGACCGACCTGACCACCGGCAGCGGTCAGTACGACATCTCCATCGCAGGCGCTTGGTGGCTTGGCGATCTCGTCGGTGGCGATTACATCTTGAGCTACGACCAGTGGTACAACGATCCACGCTTCCCGCAGTGGGACATTGAAGACGTGCAACCAGGCCCACGCTCGTTGCTCGAGTATGGCGGGAAGAAGTATATGGTCGCAAATGACCACGACGGTCAGGTTATGTACTACCGTCGCGATCTCCTCGAGGACCCAGCGCACAAAGCCGCTTTCAAGGAGAAGTATGGCTACGACCTCAAGGTCCCAGAGACGTGGAAGGAGTTCCGCGATATCGCTGAGTACTTCAACGGCAAGGACCTCAACGGCGACGGCAAGCCCGATAATGGTCTCACCATGCACCTTAAGGTCGGTGGCCAAGGGATGTTCCACTTCATGTCTTTTGCTGCTCCCTTCGTCATCGGACCAGAGAACCCTAAGCTCTTCTGGTTCGATCCGAAGACGATGCGACCGCTTATGGACAGCCCCGGTCACTTGCGCGCGCTAGAGACGCTGGTTGACCTGATCCAGTTCGGCCCGGAGGCGATGATGGGTTGGAGCCTCGGCGAGGCTTGGGATCACTTCTTGCGCGGCGAGGCAGCCCTGACGTTCACTTGGGGTGACTTGGGCGCTCTTGCTCAACAAGAAGGCAGCAAGGTCAAAGGGAAGACTGGTGCAGCCATCCTGCCAGGAACCACAGAATACTACAACATCAAGACTGGCCAATGGGTGAAGGTGAACGGTGTTAACCGTGTCGGTAACACGACTGGTGGCTCTTGGGCAGGCGTCATTTCGAAGTTCTCTAAGGCCCCCGAGGCTTCTTACTTCCTGCTTGCGCTCATGG
>JANXAX010000472.1 GCA_025062175.1 Anaerolineae bacterium
CTTGCCTGTTAGTGTAGGTGTAGAACAGGTTGGGTATTACCTGCTGTGTTAGGGCATCGTCCAGCACTGGGACGAGGGCGGCGAGATCATGGACATGGACCACAAGGCCATCGCTGCGCCACTCGATGCCCAGGAGATGGGGGTGCTGTTGGGAGACGTACTCCAGCAGGCGTCCCCACCGCTCCAGGCCGTTGTCCAGCCACGGGTCGTTTCTTAGGGGCCAAAACAGGACCTGAGACACACCTCACCTCGCCGCATGATCGAAGACCACAGGGTCACATGTTCTCCATCCGTCGGGAGCGAGCAGCATCCCTGATGGCCTGAAGGTTCACAAGTTCGGCCAACTCGAAGCGAGGCGGTGAAGCCCCCGGGGAGGGCCTGAGGCTGAGCACTGTCGGGAAGTAGCCCATGCGCCCGTGCAGCTCTGCGACCACAGCAGCAGCCAGCACTGCTAATGATGGCAGGTTGACCACGATCGGGGCGGTCTGCCACTCCTCTCCGGAGAGGCCGCATCGGTCCACCAGCTCCTTCACTTGCGGCCCGATGGGCTGCCCGAGGTCGACCTGTGCATGTACCGCTACCACGCGCTCGACGGGCTGGACAGTAAGGTGCTCAATGGCCTGTAGCTGGTCTTTGGTAATGGGATGGGCAAAGTTGACGACTATCATGACTCCCCCGTTAGAGCCCTTCTGACTTCGGAAACCAGCTTCTGGGCGTCGTTAGGTGATATGGTATGTGTCGCCTGGTCGTAGCTGCGTAGCTCGATGACGACGATACCTTGAGCTCGCGCTAACTCGTCGAGCAGGGCTGGTGATTTCTGAGCTGTGTTGGCCCGAACCCAGAACTTGGCCACATACGTGCCCAGCTGTTGGGCGGCAGTATTGAGTTGGTCGATAGCCTCTTTCTTCACC
>JANXAX010000473.1 GCA_025062175.1 Anaerolineae bacterium
TGCCAGACGCACGGGAAGCGGGCTGGGAGCGCATCGCTCCGACCGCTGGTGCCAGGGGCGCCTTTGAGGACTTCGTTCGCCTGCCAGCCCCACAGATCGAAAACGCCATCCGCTACCAGTCAGCGCGACCCGAAAACGCGGCGGGCCTGCCGCCGTTCACACCGGGCGGAGGCCCGGGCGACCATCATCCTATTCCCGCACGTAAGGCTTCTGGGAGTCAATCTCCCGCCAGTTGAAAGAGAACTGGACCGGCTCCACGACCAGCGGGTGGTCCCGTCGCAATGGATGCCCCTCCCAGTCCTCCGGCAGCAGGATGCGGCGCAGATCCGGATGGCCCTCGAAGCGGATGCCGAAGAGATCGTAAACCTCTCGCTCGTGCCAGTTCGCCGTGGGCCAGATCCCCGTTACGGAGGGAACCACCGGGTCCTCTTCTTCCAGGAAAACTTTCAAGCGAAGCCGGAGGTTGTGGGAGAGGGAGTAAAGGTGATAATTGACAGCAAAGCGGGGACGCTCAGGCCAGTAATCCACTGCACACAGATCAGAGAGGAAATTAAACCGGCACACCGGATCATCCCGGAGGAAGCGGCAGAGCTCCACCAGATCCTCCCGGCGGACCACCAGGGTGGTTTCTCCCCGAAACTCGATGATCTCCTGAAGGGCCCCAGCAAAACGCGCCCGGATGGCTTCCACCACAGCCTGGATCGACACCCCTATCCTCCTGTGTGCGAGATCCGATGGCATTTGGGGTGATGGGACATCGGGCAAAGTCTTTGCTCCCATCACTTCGCTCAGGGTTTATGCGGCGCCTGGACCGCTCGGGCACC
>JANXAX010000474.1 GCA_025062175.1 Anaerolineae bacterium
GAGATCATGGCGTATCGGGGCATTCTGGAGTGCTTCCAGCGCGACGACAAATGGTTTTGTGGCGTCTGTGTGACCAACGGCGCGGGCAGCCCTCGGGACGACCTGTACCGAGACTACACGGACGAAATGATGCAAGTGGTACGGCGCAAGGAGCAGAAGAAGGCGGCGGTCGTCGGCGAGTATGGGGCGCAGGTTTTCCTGGACTACTCCAGCTCTGCAACCAAAGACGGCAGCAACCGTGCTGTAGTGGAAGACCTGAAGCAAATCTTCCTCGCTGCGCGCCCGCAGGTAGTATACACGCACAACCCGGCAGACAAACACGACACACACGTGGCGGTGACCCTGCGCGTCATCACAGCGCTGCGCGAGCTGCCCGATGAGGCGAAACCGCAGCAGGTGCTCGGCTGCGAAGTGTGGCGCGACCTGGACTGGATGGTAGACAGCGATAAGGTCGCGATGGATGTCTCCGCGCATGAGAACCTTGCAGCGGCGCTGCTGGGCGTGTTCGACTCACAAATCTGCGGCGGTAAGCGATATGACTTGGCGACGATGGGACGCCGACGTGCGCACGCTACCTACGCAGAGTCGCATGGGGTAGACGTGTCTACCAGCCTCATCTACGCGATGGACTTAACCCCGCTCGTGAAAGACCCCTCGCTGGACGTAGGGCAGTACGTGCAGGGGTTGATCGACCGCTTCGCGCAGGACGTACAGTCGCGAATCGCGCGAGTAAGATGACAGCGGAGGCAACACATGAGTCTGGCAGAGTAC
>JANXAX010000475.1 GCA_025062175.1 Anaerolineae bacterium
GCCAGCATCAGCCCCCCGTTCACCGCCAGCAGGTCCAGTGCGCGCAGGACCAGGCGGCGCTCGGAGAAGGGGAGCGGGAACAGGCCCCGGCGGATAGAGCGCTCCAGCGTTCTCGCTTCCTGGTAGAGGGAAGTTTCCATATTGTGTGCTCCCTGGCCTCTATCGTTCGCTTTTCAGTAACCACGGATGACACGAATTTCACAGATTTTTAAGAAATCTGAGTTCATCAATAGCCGCAGATGACACGGATTTCACAGATTGCGGTAGGTGGGCCGAGGGGGTGCGCGCTGGCGTAGTGCGGCGGGCTGTAAAAACGATTCAGCGCTTTAGCCCACCTCAGAAACTCATCAGGTGGACGCTACTCCTCCGGCAGGCCATCCAGCAACTTAAAAACGGAATGTCCCCAGGCCATTGTGCCCTGATGAAGATGGAGCGCTTTGAGCACCTTCTCGGCCGCCTGTTGGAAAGCAAAGCAAGTCCATTCAAAGTGACCCAGACCGATGTTCTGGCGAGTGTGCTCCAGGTCCCGTTTTGCCAGCTTCAACCAATCCTAGCTCCAATTCATTTATGCCTCCGGAACCGTTTCAGATTCTCATAGTCCAGCAACCTCTTCTCAGGGCCTGAATTATAGCGCCAGCCTTAGTACATAAGGCGAGGAGGCTTTCAGGAAACAAAACACCCTTAAAGGCGCTTCTTGATGCGGTTGGGTTGTCAACCCGTCGCCTCCCAATTTGCTTTTTTATTAAGACAGTTTAG
>JANXAX010000476.1 GCA_025062175.1 Anaerolineae bacterium
GAGGAGCGTCACGCGGTAGCTGATGCTGGTGTCATCCTCGCGTGTGTCTGGCACGCTCTCCAGCACGTCGTACTGCTTGTCTTCCACAGCAGGAACCCCTCCAGCAGCAGTATACCCTTGACAGCGGGCGTGGGGCGTGCTATGATGGAACCGCCTGCGCGTAGATGGGCACTACCGCAGGCGTGGCGTCCACAGGTAGGGGCTGTGGAGCGCGAGTAGATTGTAGCACGGACAGCTCCTCCCCCTTCTGTGCAATGACCCGTTGACTCGCGAAAATTGTCATACCAGGGAACACAAGAAGCTGTGGCAAACTGGGGTTCAACATACTACATCTTGTGGCTTTGGGGGCTTTGGGTGAATACTGACTCTTAATCAGCGGGTCGGAGGTTCGAGTCCTCCACGGTCCACCATACTACCTGTGCTACCCCAAAGTGAAGACCACCACAAGATGTTGTGTTCCAGAGTCTGACAATTTTCGCGAATCAGCTGCTCACGCTTCTATCATAACACACTCCCCCGCGCGTGTCAAGTGCTTCGCGCAGTTTCGTCAATGCGTTTCGCAACACCTGGTAGACGCGAGTGCGGGTCACACCCCAATGCCGAGCAATCTCTCGCGGTGTCCAATCGCGCACGAAGCGCAACTCTACCGCTTCCCGTTCCTGCGTGGTCAGACACGAACGCATCAGCTGCTCCAGCTGCTCGCGCTTCTCTTTTCGCAAGAGTACATCCAACGGGTCTGGCGCATGGGGAGACGG
>JANXAX010000477.1 GCA_025062175.1 Anaerolineae bacterium
TCTTACTCCCGCCTGATACAGGGCGCGCACCTGTTCGGCGGTCTCGATGCCGCTCTCGCTGACCAGCAGCACATCGGGCGGCACGCGCGGCAGCAGATCGAAGGTGGTCTGCAGGGTGGTCTCGAAGGTGTGCAGATTGCGGTTGTTGACCCCGATGAGGGTTGCGCCGCTTTGCAGGGCGCGTTCCAGCTCCGCTTCGGTATGCACTTCCACCAGCGCATCCAGCCCCAGCGATTCAGCGAGTTCGTGCCATTCTCGCAGGGCTGCATCGCTCTCGATCGCCGCCACAATCAGCAGGATAGCATCTGCCCCCATCAGGCGGCTCTCGTAAATCTGGTACGGATCGATGATGAAATCTTTACGCAGCAGGGGCAAGGGCACATGGGGGCGGATAAGTGCAAGATATTCCAGTCGCCCGCCGAAGTAGGGTTGGTCGGTAAGGATGCTCAGCGCATCCGCGCCCGCTTCATAGTAGCGCGTGGCAATCGTAAGCGGGTCAAATTCCGCGCGGATGACCCCCTTGCTGGGCGAAGCGCGCTTCACCTCGGCGATCAAGGCGATTGGGTTGGGCGTATGGCGTAGGGCATTCATGAAGCCGCGCGTGGGTGGCATGTCCGAAAGACGCGCACGTAGTTCACTCTCTGGCAGCTGTGCCCGTCGTGCCGCCACCTCCGCCCGCTTCAACTCCAGAATCTGCGACAGAACGGTCATCCGTCGCTTGAAGGATACCCTCCTGATTAGCCGACGGAGCCTT
>JANXAX010000478.1 GCA_025062175.1 Anaerolineae bacterium
TCCCGTCTCTTCTCACGGTAGGAGATAAAGGATGAAAAATGAAGTAAGGTTAGGGTTAGTCGTAATGCCCCGGAGGGCGTCCCGTCTCTTCTCACGGGTAGGCTGCCGCTATCTCACGACAAACTTTGATTGAGAGGTCGTAATGCCCCGGAGGGCGTCCCGTCTCTTCTCACCCCCTCACCCCCCTCAGGGAACAGACCCACCATCCACGCCACCAGTGGGGGCAAAACCGCGCTCCACCTCCCACTCAGCTCCTCCCACAAACCGCTTCCGCGCAGCTGCTCTCCCACCGTTAACATTTTGCGAGGGCCTCCCAAGTTACCCATATTATCAAGCCCTCTGAGCCCCCACTTTCGGGGGGTGCTCGCTAATGCCAGAATTCACAAAACCACTCACAATCCACCCCCCAGTATAGCACACCCCACTCACTTGTCAAGTCGCCTCCATCACCGCAAGGGTGTTCTTGCGGGGGACAAGGCCGGCCAGCGCTGTGGGGCCTCCCCTCGCCAGCCCCGGAACGCCTCGCCGACGCCTGCCAGTCCCGCCTGCCCCACTTCTCGGCAGGGCCTGGTACGCGCTGCGACAGTTCCTCTTTGCATCACCCTTTCGATCGCTCGAGAGCAGATCTCCGGCGCGCAGGGGACACTACCCCACAACCGCCACCCCCGCCCCGAGCGCACGCGCCAGATCCGTCACCGTCAGGG
>JANXAX010000479.1 GCA_025062175.1 Anaerolineae bacterium
ACCCCCACCGGAAAGCCCACCGGCAGGTAGGCAACGCTGCGCTCGCGGCGCGGTTTCTCTGCCTCGGAAACGATCAGGCAGAGGTCCACATCGCTGCCCGGCAGCGGGATGCCCGTCACCCAGGAGCCAAACCAGATGATGCGCCGGATCTCCGGGTGCTCGCGGCGCAGCTGGGCCGCATAGCGCTCAACCGCCTGCGCGATCGCGCTCCGGTCGGCCGATTTGATCACGACAGAAGGCCACGATTCGGTCGGCACACTCAATCGCCTGTTCCGCCTCTTGGGCGGTATAGAAGTCGGTCGGCGCGCCCGAGTCGAAGCCGTTCGGATAGCGCGTCGGGATGTAATGTTTGTCCAGCACCTTGGCACACTGGATCAGCGCTTCGTCCGGCCGGGCCGGCGCTGGCAAATTGCCGATCAGCGCGGTCAGTGTGTGCCCCCAGGCGTCCATGCCCAGCCGACGGAAGAGCGCCTTGAGTGCCTTCTCGCCCGCCTGATGCGCGGCGAAGCAGCTCCATTCGTAATCGCCGCTTGCCAGAGCGTTGCGCGCGTGGCGCAAGTCCGCCTCGGCCTGGCGCAGCCAGTCCAGATAGCGGCTGGGCATCGCGTCATCCTAACCCTGCAGGACGCCGCGGGATCAATCTCGCGGCTGGTGTCTCAAGTCGGCTCGAAGCCGGTTGAGTTT
>JANXAX010000047.1 GCA_025062175.1 Anaerolineae bacterium
CCAGCGACGCAGCCGATTTCATCACCGGCGCGACGCTGGTCATCGACGGCGGGCAGATGCTCTACCTGGGCTCACCCAACACCCCACCCCCGCTCGCCTGGGAGCAGCCGGGCAAGCGATGAGGGATGAACAAGCGCGTGGAGGAGGTGGATGAAAGGTCTATTAGCACTTGAGGACGGTCGCCTCTTTCCCGGAGAGGGCTTCGGCGCGCAAGGCGTCCAGACCGGCGAGGTGGTCTTCAACACCTCGATGACGGGCTATCAGGAGATCTTGACGGATCCGTCTTATCACCGCCAGATTGTGACGATGACAGTGCCGCACGTCGGCAATACAGGAGTCAACCGCGAGGACATCGAGTCCCAGCGCGTGTGGGTGGCCGGGTTTGTGGTGCGCGCCCTGAGCCCGGTGGTGAGCAATTGGCGTGAACAGGGCGACTTGGACAGCTATCTCAAAGCCTATGGGGTGATCGGCCTGACTGAGGTGGCCACTCGGGCACTGGTGCGCCATATTCGCTGCCGGGGGGTGATGCGTGCCGCCATCGCCCACGGCCCGGCGGCAGAGGACCCCGCAGCGCTCATCGCGCTGGCCCGCAGCGCGCCCGACATGGCCGGCGCCAACCTGGTAGACGAGGTGACGTGCTCCGAGCCCTATAACTGGACCGAGGGCGGCAGTTCCCAGTGGTATCGCTACCGCCGGTGTGAAAAGTTAGACGACACGGCGCCACTGGTGGTGGCCTATGATTTTGGGATTAAACACAACATCCTGCGCATGCTCGTGGACCGCGGCCTGCGGGTGACCGTCGTGCCGGCGCGCACCCCGGCGCAAGAGGTGCTGGCGATGCGCCCCGCTGGCGTGTTCCTCAGCAACGGACCGGGTGACCCGGCGGCGGTGACCTACGCCATCGAAAATATCCGCTATCTTTTGGGAAAAGTGCCCATCTTCGGCATTTGTCTCGGTCATCAGCTGCTGGCGCTGGCACTCGGTGGCCGCACCGAAAAAATGCGCTTCGGACACCGCGGCGGCAACCAGCCGGTGAAGAACCTGCTCACCGGCGTGGTGGAGATCAGCAGCCATAACCACGGCTTTGTCGTCAGCCCTGACAGCGATTTAGGCGGCGCCGAAGTGACGCACATCAATCTGAACGACAACACCATCGAGGGCATTCGCCATCCCCAGCTGCGCGCTTTCAGTGTGCAATTCCACCCAGAGGCGTCTCCAGGACCGCACGATTCGCTGTACTTGTTCGACGAGTTTGTCCAGCAGGTGCTGGACAACCGATGACAAGATCGTGATGCCGTCGATCACCACCGTCACGCTCAACCCCGTCTTGGACAAAGCGTTCAGCGTGCCACGGCTGGAGCCGGGCACCGTCCATCGTCTACGTCCGATGCGGGAGGATTTAGGCGGCAAGGGAATCAACGTTTCGCGCACATTGCGAATGTTGGGCATCCCAAGTCGTATTGTCGCGTTCTTCGGTGGTCGCACGGGGCAGTATATGGAGCAGCAGCTGCGTGCGGCGGGCTATGAAGTGATCTCCATCGCGGTGGAGGGGGAGACGCGTCAGAACATCACCCTGCTGGACGAAGCGCGCGACCAGTATACCAAGTTCAACGAGCCGGGCCCTCGCGTGGGTGAGGATTCGATCGCCGCGCTCCAAGCGTGTATCCGACAATCAGTGCAGCTGGGTGATATATGGGCCTTCTGTGGTAGTCTGCCGCCCGGTGCGCCGGATGACCTCTATGCCCAATGTATTGCATGGGTGCAAGCGAGCGGCGGGCGCGCATTTCTGGACACGAGTGGTGCAGCGCTGCGCGCTGGTCTGGAGGCACGCCCCTTTGCGGTCAAACCCAACAGCGAGGAGGCATCGGAGCTGCTCGCGCTGGCACTTTCTGGCGATGCGGAGCATGCTGCGGCCGCCCGTCAGCTGCAGCAGCACGGCATCGCCTTGGTAGCCATTTCGCGTGGCGCGCGCGGGATAGTTTTGGCGATGCAAGATCAGGTGTGGATGGCCATCCCACCACCGGTGCACGCGCGCAGTCCGGTGGGCGCCGGCGATGCCGCGCTGGCCGGGCTGATCTGGGCGGTGTGTGATGCCTGTGAGCCGGCCGAGGTTGCGGCGCGCGCGGTTGCGTGTGGCACGGCTGCCGCCATGCAGGAGGGCACCGGCGTGGGCGACCGTCCATTGGTGGAAACGCTATTGCAACAGGTCACCGTGACCCGGTTGAGGCCGTGAGGGTGCATTGGGGTGCAAACCCACATCCCACCAGCGCCGGCGTGATTCCAGCTGCGCTACAAACGCACCTACGCTCAGGCGGGCCGCTGCATGATGCCTCCCAACATGCCGGCAGCCAGCTCGCGCGGCAAAGGCACGGCACAGCTGGCCGTGTCTTGGGTTGTCTGTCTCTTGAGCACGACGTGGCTGCCGTGTTATCTGACCACGGCAAAACCGAGCCGCTCTACCGGAACAGTCCATGGAGGCACAGCGCAAGCCAAATCCAGGCAACCGATGGCCACCTCGAAGGTGGTCAGCAGAGGAGGTGAACCCTTCGACGAAGGGCGCGAATGGTGCTCGGCCACCCACTCAGCGTTTGGGTTGCCATTCGGGATCGCTCCGGAGTATCTGGTAGCGTTCGCGCACCAGCCCTGCCAGCGGCTCATCCGGGCGGATGCCGCACACTTTTTGCAGTGCGCCATCGAATCCCCAATCTCGAATGATGGACTGTAGTTCGACAGCATGGGGATCGTCGGGGTCATCGTAGGCCAACCCGGCAGCGATGCCCCAAGCCAGGCCAATGGGGGTGATGTGGTGCTTCTCGGCCAAGCGCGCCGCTCCCACCAGCCGGTCGTCGGGCGCCAATTTACGCAGCGGGTCGCGTGCCAGACGACTGATCGGATCTCCTAAGGCGCGGTTGGCAAAGCGGTCCAGCAGATATTGCACGTTTTCGGCCAGCGCCACGGCATCCAGATGGTGCTCTGCCTGCAACGCGCGACTCGACTCGTTGAGCGCTTGATGGAGCAAGGCATTGATGCGCGGATGGCACAAGGCCTCATAGCCATAGGTGTAACCGAGCCGATAGCCCAAGTAGCCCAACATAGCGTGGCCGGCGTTGTGGATGTAGAGCTTGCGGTCGGTATAAGCCACAAAGGGCGAGACAGCATACATACCGACCACTTCCGGCAACGGACCGACGAAGGCATCGCGGTCCACCGGCAACACTTTGTAGGGCTCGGCCACGATGAGGGTGGGGTCGGCGGCGCGCTGTTCCGGCGTCGGCACTGGCGACATGCGCGCGATCACCGAGGCGACGAACCCGACGCGCTCGTGCAGCAGGGGTTTGAGCGCATCCGGTAGTCCCGCTGCAACATAGCGACGTAAAACATCAGGCGCATCGTGGAGATTTTCCGCCAGGATGATGTTCTGCGGTGTGCTGGTCCCGGTGGACCAGCGCTGTGCTAATCCCGCCGCGATAGGAACGGCGATGGCAGAAAGCGCTCGTGCCCCCACCGCCGTCGCCATAAGGGTGGCATTGGCGACCTCCTCGGCCACCCGCTCCCCATGCCGTGCGTCGACCGCGCGCACCGGCCCGATGGACAGCTCCTCCACTCCTGAGACACCGGCCAGGCGTAATGTGTAACATCCCCTTTGGTTCAGCGCTTCCACTAGCACCTGATCGATGTCCACGAAGACCACCTGGTAGCCCGATTCACTGAACAGCTGCCCCAGGAAACCCCGTCCCACGCTTCCTGCGCCGAAGATCACCGCCGTAGGTTGTCCACGCATCCTGCTACCCGCCTCCTGATAACCCCCACCGATTCGTCAGGGTGATACCTCTTCGGGCAAGTAATCTCCTTCGACCCATACTGCCCCATCGGGGCCGATCTCCTTCTTCCAGATGGGCACAATCTGCTTAAGGCGCTCGATAGCGTAGCGACAAGCCTCGAAGCAGCCATCGTCGCGGTGCGTGCTGGAGACGGCGATGACCACCGCCACATCGCCGACTTCCAGCCGGCCGACTCGCTGGACGATGGCGATCTCCGCGACGCGCGGCCAACGGGCGCGCATCTCCGCCACGATTTGACCCAGCATGTTCGACGCCATCGGCTCATATGCCTCGTACTCCAAGTAGAGCACCTCTCGTCCACAGGAGACATTGCGCACGCTGCCCACAAATGTCGCCACAGCGCCGGTGTCCGGCCGGATGACGCTGCGAATGATGGTCGCAGGGTCAAGGGGAGCATCGGTGATGCCCACGTAGCCCACACCCCCGCTGACGGGGGGAAAGAGAGCCACCTCATCGCCGTCGTGCAGCGGGCTGTCCCTTCCTGCGAGCTGATGGTTCAGTGCGACAAACGTTCGCGTGGCCAGCTCGCGCAACCCCGGAAACTGGGTGTAGAGATCTTGCAGCAGATCGTCCAGCGTAGCGCCTTCTTCCACCTCACGCACCAGCTGCCCGCTGCCGACCACCTCGCGCAGACGCGCGAACAGTTTGACTGTTACATGCATCACCTATTCTCCGCTCCACTCACCGCTTTTGCCACCGCTCTTGTGCACCAGGCGCACCGCTTCGAGGCGCATCGACCGGTCCACCGCTTTGCACATGTCGTAAATGGTCAGGCCAGCGACGGCCACCGCGACCAGTGCCTCCATCTCCGCGCCCGTCCTACCCACAGTGCGCACCGTGGCGCTGATTTCCACTGCTGCGGGTTGCCCTTCGGTCGTCGGTGTGATGGGTGTAAACGTGACGGCGACATATGTCAAAGGCAGCGGATGGCACAGCGGGATCAGTTCATCGGCGCGCTTGGCCGCCATAATGCCGGCCACCTGCGCGACGGCGAATACATCTCCCTTGGGCACTCCGCCCGTCTGGATGAGCGCCAGCGTAGCTGGCTGCATCACCAGGCGTCCCCGTGCCGTGGCTTCGCGGGGGGTTTCCGCCTTGTCGCCCACATCGACCATGTGGACATGCCCCTCCGCGTCGATGTGACTCAGTGCGCCCGCAAGGGTCTGATCCGATGGCTCTGCCGCTGCCATATGCGGAGCTCCGGCGCAGGTTACGCCACCTGCTGGAAGGCCCAACGTGCTGCCGTGATCGTCGACTCGATCACCATGTCATCATGGGCCAGAGAAACAAAGCCCGCTTCGAACTGGGAAGGCGCCAGATAGACACCTTGCTCCAACATCGCCTGGAAGAAGCGCGCGAAGCGCTGCGTGTCCGACCGTTTGGCGCTGGCCCAGTCGGTAACTGGGTCGGGGGTGAAGAACGCGGAGAACATCGTGCCCACCTGCGTGGTGAAAAGCGGCACACCTGCCGCGCGCGCAGCGGCGCTGATCCCCTCACACAACTTGCGTGTGCAGGCCACGATGCCATCGAAGACACCCGGCTGGCGCAGGATGTTCAGTGTCTCGATCCCGGCGGTCATGGCCAAGGGGTTGCCGCTCAGCGTCCCTGCCTGATACATCGCGCCAGCAGGCGCCACCAGCTGCATAATCTCGGCACGGCCCGCATAGGCACCCACCGGCAGTCCGCCACCGATCACCTTGCCGAGCGTGGTCAAATCTGGTGTGATGCCATAGAGAGCCTGGGCACCTCCCAAAGCGACGCGAAAGCCGGTCATCACCTCGTCGAAGATCAGCAAGGCGCCATGCTGCTGGGTGAGCGTCCGCAGACCGGCGAGGAAACCTTCCGCCGGGGGTACCACCCCCATATTACCCGCCACCGGTTCTACGATGATCGCCGCGATCTGACCGGGATGCGCGTCGAAGAGCGCCTGCACCGCTTCTAAGTCGTTGTACGGCGCCACTAGGGTGTCTTGGACGGCGCCACGAGGCACCCCCGGACTGTCGGGCAAGCCCAGCGTCGCCACGCCACTGCCCGCCTGAACCAGCAGCATATCCGCGTGGCCATGGTAACACCCTTCGAACTTGATAATCTTATCGCGCCCAGTGAATGCACGCGCCAGGCGCAGCGCGGTCATGGTGGCCTCGGTGCCGGAGTTGACGAAGCGGATCATCTCGCACGCCGGCATCAGTGTGCGGATCAGCTCGGCCAGCCGGACTTCCAGGGCGGTGGGAGCGCCATAGCTTGTGCCGCGTTCGACCGCCTTTTTCAACGCCTCCACCACCTGAGGATGGGCATGGCCCAAGATGAGCGGCCCCCAACTCAGCACATAATCAATGTAGCGATTGCCGTCGACATCGTGCAAGTAGGGGCCCTGTCCTCGCGCGATAAAGAGCGGTTGTCCCCCCACAGCGCGAAATGCGCGCACAGGCGAATTGACGCCACCTGGTATCACCTTCTGGGCAGCAGCGAACAACGCTTGAGATTGAACGATGCGCATCAGCTCCTCCTGGGTATTGAGCCTGAGCGAAATGAGCAGCTTTTGATCGTCATCAGATGCGTCCACAGGTAAGTTATGTCTCGATAGGCGGCTGGCGATCAACGCCGATGGGTAACTCGACGCGATATACGAGCATCTTACGGCCATTTAGGACGATTTCCTGATCCACGCGCGCGCCTGCCAATCGGGCGATCATCCAGCGCACCGCTCGGTTTTTCTTCTCAACAGTGCCGACGGCGCGCATCGCGCCGCGTCGATACGCTTCCTCCAGCAGCTGGTCCAATATCCTCGGTCCGATCCCTTGACGCATGTAACTGTGCCGCAAGCCGACGAAGAGGATTTCGGCCTCGTCCGGCAATGGCTTCAAGGTACTGGGGTAACGGATGCTTTGGAGCAGCTGTCCGATCAATCCCGGGTCACGCAGGACCTGACGCACGACGGGCCACAACAGGCGATGCCAGTAGCGAGATTTGATCGTATGGAAGAGCTGGCGCGTGTCCATAGCGGCAAACCCCACCCCGGTCACCATCTCACCGTTCACGGCAACCACACCGAACACATCGGGCAATTCGGCAAACAGCTCATATAGACGGATGAGGAAATCTTTGCCCAGGCGGGTCAAAAAGGTGCCTGGCTGGCCTTCGATGTGGATCTCGGCGGCATCCCGGGCGTAGGCACGGGTATACGGCTGAATTTCCGTCAGGCTGACAAATGGTCCTCGCTTCGTGATGAAATGTCCCTCGCCAGCATCTCTGTCAGGAGCGATGGAGGCTAACGTATCGGATTGTGCTTCTCTGGGGTGGGAGAGGTTTTGACTCATCTCGACACTCGCACAATCTACTTTAATATGTGGCATGTTCTCTGCAGCTCAGGGTATCCTTTGGAGTGCATGAGCGGCTGCTGGCCGACCCATATAAGCGGCGCGTTGAGCCATCTCTCAATGTGCCGCACGTTGCACCGCCATAGAGAGAACCGCTTTCGCCACGTTTTCACCTTGCACAATACAATCGGGGATGCCCACTCCCCGGAATGCACTGCCGGTGAGATACAGTCCGGGCAGCGCGGCGACCAATCCTTCGATTTCGGCTACGCGCTCGAGATGACCGACATCGTATTGCGGATTGGCATCCTGCCAGCGATGCAACCGAACGAACACCGGGTCAGCGCGGATGCCCATGATACACTGTAATTCTTTGCGCACCAAGTCGAGGATGGCCTCGTCGTCGAGTGCTAGCGTAGCTTCGCGATGCGGCCCGCCCAGGAAGACGCGCAGAAGCGCGTAACCCGCCGGCGCGCGATGGAAAAACTTGGTCGAGGTCCATGTGCACGCCATCAGATGGGTCGGCTCGCGCCGTGGCACCACAAAGCCGAAGCCATCCAGCGGATGGTCCAACTCACTACGTCGATATCCCAGTGATAACGTGGCAGTTGAGACGTAGCGAATGCTGTGCAAACGCTGTGCCAGCGTGGCATGGAGCGGCGCCACCAACGTCGCGGCGGTGTATGCCGGCACGGCCAGCACAATTGCGTCGGCATAAATCGTCTGGCCATCTCGCAACCGAACCAGGTAGCCATTTGCCCGTCCGTGCGGAGTTGCCATCCCGTTTCCGTCGACCTTCTCCAAGCGCACTACGGGGCTGTTCAGACGCATATCCCCTCGCAACCGCGCACACAAAGCGCTCACCAGCTCGCCCAGGCCATCACGCAGCGTCATAAAGAGCGGCGGAGCGGGAACGGCGCGCCGTGCCAGCTGGCGCTTCTGGATGAGCATGCCTTTGATCAGACTGCGGTGGACACGTTCCAGCTCCATGAAGCGCGGAAACGTGGCCGCCAGGCTCTGACGTTCAGCGTCCGCGACGTGGATGCCCGCCATCAGGGGTTCGGCGATCTTGTCCAGTGCTTCTTGCCCCAGGCGACGGCGGATGAAGCTGGCCAGGCTTTCATCGCCATCCTGGCGGCGCCGCGGAATGACCAGGTCGAGCGCCATGCGCAATTTGCCAGGCCATGAGATCAGCGACGAGGTCACAAACGGGGTGAAGCGTGTCGGGATCACCAACATCACCCCATCGGGCAACGGGCGCAGGCGGCCGTTGAGCAACACGTAAACCTTGCGCTGCGCTTCATTCGTCCCCAGCAACCGCTCTTCCAGCCCCAATTCACGGCATAGGTTGAGCGCCGCCGGTTTCTGGGTGAGGAAGGAGTCAGGTCCCCCTTCGACGATGAAACCCGAGATATTTTCCGTGACAATTTTGCCCCCCCAGCGCGTATCGCCTTCCAGCACGCTGTAGGTGACATACGGGGGTGCGTGCTTCTCCAGGTAATACGCCGCTGCCAGGCCGGTGATGCCGCCCCCGATGATGACCACGTGAAAGGTGTCGGTATCGAGACGATGTAGCGGTTCTGAAAAGCGTGTGGAGTTCAACGTTGGGACTCCCGATGGACGACCTCGACCAGGTGCGCTACTGCTTCAATGGGTGTTTGGGGCAGCACGCCGTGACCGAGGTTAAAGATATGCCCAGGGCGGTTGCCCGCTTGCTCGAGGATCTGCACAGCCTGGCGCCTCAGCTCCTCGAGAGGGGCTAACAACACAGCAGGGTCGAGGTTGCCCTGAATCGCACGCTGATAGCCGATGCGTTGCCAGGCAACATCGAGCGGGGTGCGCCAGTCCACCGCGATGACATCACCCCCAACTGCGGCAATGTGTTCGAGCATGCCCCCTGTCCCGGTGCTGAAGTGGATGACGGGTACGCCGGTTGCCTGGGCGGCCTGGAGCACGTAACGCGAATAGGGCGCGACGTAGCGTGCATAGTCCGCGGGGCTCAGCGCGCCCACCCAGCTGTCGAACAGCTGCACTGCTTGGGCGCCCGCCTCGACCTGCGCTTCGAGATAACGGGCGATGAAGTGGGCAAACCGCTCCATAAGGAGATGCCACGTCTGAGGCTCCTGGTACATCAGCGCTTTGGCATGCACCGGATTGCGCGCATTGCTGCCCTCGATGGCATAGGTCGCCAGCGTAAAAGGGGCGCCGGCAAATCCGATCAAGGGTAGCCGGCCGTCGAGCGCTTGGCGCGCCAGGCAGATGGCCTGCAGCACGAAGTTGAGGCTCTCGCGCGGGTCGGATTCCCGCAGGGCTTCGACATCCGCCCGGCTGCGCAGCGGCTGGCGGATGACGGGTCCCTCTCCTTCGACGAACTCTACTTCGAGTCCCATCGCCTCTAACGGTGGCAGGAGGTCGGAATAGATGATCGCGGCATCCAAGTCGAACGCCCGCACGGGCTGCAACGTGATCTCAACCGCCAGCTCGGGGGTTTTGACCAGCTGCGCCATGGTGTACCGTTCGCGTAATCGGCGATATGCCTCCATGTAGCGGCCTGCCTGGCGCATCAGCCAGATCGGGGTGCAATCCACTGGCTCGCGGCGACATGCCTTGAGAAAACGATCTTTCATCTTGGACTTCCCGATTTACATCCCAGCTAACCAACGGGCGGCGTCCTTGGCGTGATAGGTGAGGATCAAGTCGGCACCGGCGCGCTTGATGCTGGTCAACACTTCGAGCACGATGGCGCGCTCGTCCAGCCAGCCGTTGGCCGCGGCGGCCTTCACCATCGCATACTCGCCGCTCACATTGTAAGCCGCCACCGGTAGGTGGGTCGCCTGGCGCACGCGGTGTACGATGTCCAGATAGGAGAGTGCCGGCTTGACCATCACCATGTCGGCACCCTCCTGGATGTCCAATTCCAGCTCGCGCAGCGCCTCGCGTGCGTTGGCTGGGTCCATCTGGTGGGTTTTGCGGTCGCCGAACTTGGGCGCGCCCTCTGCTGCCTCGCGGAAGGGGCCGTAGAAGGCGCTGGCATATTTGATGGCATAGCTCAGGATGCTCACATTGGCAAAACCTGCCTCGTCCAGAGCGCTGCGGATGGAGGCCACCATGCCGTCCATCATGCCAGAAGGCGCCACTATGTCCGCGCCGGCGCGCGCATAGCTGACCGCGGCACGCCCCAGAATTTCCAGCGTCGCGTCGTTGTCGATTTGTCCATCACGCACAATCCCACAATGGCCGTGGTCCGTATATTCGCACATGCACAGGTCGGCGATGACGATCAGCTGCGGCAAGGCCGCCTTGAGGGCACGGACGGCACGCTGGACGATGCCGTCATCGGAGAAATTCTCGCTTCCCTGGGCATCCTTGTGCGCCGGCACACCAAACAAGATCACCGCCGGGATGCCCAGCGCGTGACACTCCTGTGCCTCGCGCACCAGTTGATCCACCGACAGCTGATACACGCCGGGCATCGAGGACACCGGGCGACGCACCGCTTCGCCGTGTACCGCAAACAGCGGATAGATCAAATCTCGCGGGTCAAGTTGGGTCTCGCGCACCATCTCGCGCAGCGTGGGCGTGGCGCGCAAACGACGCAGACGGGTAATCGGGAAGGGCATGGTGGTGTCGCTCCTAATCGAGGGTTATCCCAATCGGTATAATGCTATGGCTCGGGTTCGTAATGCTCCGAAGAAAGTCTCCGACTTACCTCTTCCTGGAAGGGAAAGCTGTGCGGCTGATAGGTGCAGAAAGGTTCTTCAGCCAGCACATTGCCGGTCATGGCATAGGCACGCGAACGTGAGCCGCCGCATACACCGACAAACTCACACAGCCCGCAGCGTCCTTCGTATTGGTGGGTATCACGCAATGCACGGAAGAGGGGAGCCTCGCGGTAGATTTCGACTAACGAACGCTCGCGCACATTTCCGGCGCAGAGTGGCAGGAAGCCGCTGGGGAAGACATCCCCCCGCCGCGACACGAACACGAAGCCGTTGCCAGCGTTGATGTGCATCGGAGTGCGGTGGATGCTGCCCGGCGCGCGGGGTTGTAATCCCGCCGTTTGCACCACCCGCTGCAGGCCGGCGCGCAGCTCATAGTACACGGGATGCAGTGCGAAGTAGCGCTCCAAAGGCAAGCCTTTCTCTTCTAAGATAGCGCGTTGCAGCACCACGCGCTTGTAGTGATGGCCTTCGACCGGCTTTGCACTGATGTACTTGGACACGTCGTACAAAAAGTGCATCACCGCTTCGTATTCCGCCGGCGAGATCTCATCTTCTGGGCGCCCGCGTCCGGTGGGCACCAGGAAGAAGAGGCTCCACGTCATAGCACCGATCCGCTGCACCAGCTGAAAGATGTTCGGCAAGTCGTGCAAGTTGAAGCGCGTGACGGTGGTGTTGATCTGGGTCTTCAGCCCGATTGCTCGGGCGGCGCGCCACCCGTTCGCCGTCCACTCGAAGGAACCAGGCACGCCACGAAACGCGTCGTGGCGGTCAGCGGTGGAGCCGTCGATGCTGAGCGAAATGGCCTTGGCGCCTGCTTCCTTGAGGCGACGCAGGTTCTCCGCTGTCAGCAGTGGCGTGCCGGACGGCGACACCGCCACCGGCAGGCCGAGGTCGCTTGCGTAGCGCACCAGCGCGAACAGGTCAGTGCGCTTGAAGGGATCACCACCTGTGAAGATGAAGATCGGACGAGGACGGCCAAACGCCTCAACCTGATGGATGAGCGTGCGCGCTTCCGCGGTGCTCAAGGCCAGCGGGTCGTGCTCCGGCTGCGCTTCGGCGCGACAGTGGCGACACGCCAGGTCGCACGCGTGAGTCGTCTCCCAGATGACCATAAACGGGCGTTCGTTGACATCATAGACCGGTCGTCGGATCAATTTGAGGGTCGATTGTCTTTCCATATCTCCAACGCGCTC
>JANXAX010000480.1 GCA_025062175.1 Anaerolineae bacterium
CATCGCCCCCCGGGCCATTGACCGGGAGGTGGTGGAACTGCTCCACCGGACCCACGCGGGCAACGACCAGGACGTGGAACACCTCCTGGACCAGACGATGCGCTGCGCGCTGGCCGACGGCTGGGGCGGCTGTATGATGGCGACCGACCTGACGGACATTCTCTTCGGCACTCCGGCGCCGGTCCGGTCCGAGGCCAATCTGGGCGTCCTGCGGAAGGACATGGTCAACGTCATCATCCACGGCCACGAGCCCACCCTCTCCGAAATCATCGCCTACGCGCAGAGCAAAGGAGCAAAAGGTGTCAACCTGGCTGGCATCTGCTGCACTGCCAACGAGGTCCTGATGCGGGAGGGCATCCCCTTGGCCGGGAACTTCCTCCAGCAGGAACTGGCTATCCTCACCGGCGCCGTGGAGGCGATGGTGGTGGACGTCCAGTGCATTATGGAGGGCCTGGTCCCGCTGGCCCGGCGGTTCCACACCGCGCTGATCACCACCTCCCCCAAAGTGCGGGTGGCCGGTGCTGTGCACATAGAGTTTGATGAGCACAGGGCTCTCGAGGTTGCCAAACAGATTCTCCGCACGGCCATTGACCGCTTCCCGCAGCGGGGCGAGGTCTTTATCCCCGAATATCGCACCCCCCTGATCCCTGGATTCTCCCACGAGTACATC
>JANXAX010000481.1 GCA_025062175.1 Anaerolineae bacterium
GTACTTCCCCTGTGCCCCGGCCAACCCCAAGCGGAAGCCGGTGATCACCTCGTCGAAGATCAGGAGCGCTCCGGCGGCACGCGTCACTCGCCGGAGCGTTTCCAGAAAACTGGGAACCGGCGGTACGACTCCCATATTGCCGGCCACCGGTTCGACGATGACGGCAGCGATTTCCGAGCCGTGCCGACGGAAGGCCTCTTCGACCGCACCGACATCGTTGTACGGCAACACGAGCGTGTCGCTCGCCGTCCCGGGCGTCACCCCGGGCGTGCCCGGGAGCCCGAAGGTCATGACCCCGGAGCCCGCCGAAACGAGCAAGGAATCCACGTGTCCGTGGTAGCAACCGGCGAACTTCACGACGACCGATCGTCCCGTCGCCGCGCGGGCGAGCCGGAGCGCGCTCATCGTCGCTTCGGTGCCGGAGTTGACGAAGCGGATCATCTCGACGGACGGCACTGCCTCCACGATCGCGCGCGCCAACTCCACCTCCAGCGGCGAGAGAAGCCCGAAATTCGTTCCGCGACGAGCGACTTCGACGATGCGGCTCGTGACCGCCGGATGCGCGTGCCCAGCGAGCAAGGCTCCCCAGGAGCAGATGTAGTCCAGGTAGCGCGTTCCGTCGACCGCGACGAGGTAGGCTCCT
>JANXAX010000482.1 GCA_025062175.1 Anaerolineae bacterium
CCTTCGGGGCATTACGACCTCCGAAGGTGGGAAGCGTGACACCTGGGGCGTCCAAGCCGTGAGAATAGATGGGAAGCCCTTCGGGGCATTACGACCCCGCTGCCGGCGCTCCAGTTCCCTCTGACGGCGCTCCTCATCGGTCAGTGAGAATAGATGGGAAGCCCTTCGGGGCATTACGACCATCTTAGTCGCCGCAGCATTGGCTGCGGCGCTTGGAAATGGGTGAGAATAGATGGGAAGCCCTTCGGGGCATTACGACCAACCCATTCCTGCGCTCTGACGGCTGTCGGGACGCCCCTCAGTGAGAATAGATGGGAAGCCCTTCGGGGCATTACGACGGGATCGACCCGGTCTGCAGGAATGGGCCATAGCTCACGCAATTCTCCGGTGAGAATAGACGGGAAGCCCTTCGGGGCATTACGACCTGGGGAATTCCATTGCCCAATTAGCCCAGGATATGGGGCGTGAGAATAGATGGGAAGCCCTTCGGGGCATTACGACGCGCAGCTGGCGGATGTGGGCGTGCATGGCATACACATCCTTGTGAGAATAGATGGGAAGCCCTTCGGGGCATTACGACGCGTACCAGTAGCAATGTTTTTCTCTGGGTCGAACAATTCATCGGTG
>JANXAX010000483.1 GCA_025062175.1 Anaerolineae bacterium
GCCAAAGCGGAGGCCACCCGGAAGCGGGCGTATTCCGAGCCCATTTCCTGATCGATCCGGGGGGCCCGGGCGCCGGGGCCGGCGATGTCGCTGGCGATCACCCCCTCGAACTCGTTGCCGATGTGCTTGAGGAACTCGCGCCGGATCGCAGGCTGGCTCAGGTCAATATGGCCGGGCAGGATCAGGGAGGCGGTGTCGTTGTTGCGATAGCGGTCGGCCACGATCTCCGCCAGCAGGCGCAGGACGCCGCGGGTGCGCAGCCGATCGCGGTAGGCGGGCTCCCGCGCCTCCCGGGGGATGTCCTCGCCCAGGCGCTGATACATCTCCCAGTAGGCGTCGGCAGTGCGCCGTGCCTCGTCGGGGCGGATCTCCTCGAACAGCCGACGGCGGATGACCTCGTAGATCTCCTCGCCGTCCTCCGGCGTGTAGATGGCCTCCATCCGCCCGAAGATCTGCTGGAGCTGGTGCAGAACGCGCTCCCCCTCCTCCCCATAGGGGGCGCTGGAGGGCAGGGTGGCCACTAAGGCGCTCCGCTCGAGCACCCGCACCGTCTCGGTCAGCTCCTGGAAGAAGGCCATCACTTGGTCCAGGAAATCCCGGGCTTTGACTGCATACTCAGCGATCTC
>JANXAX010000484.1 GCA_025062175.1 Anaerolineae bacterium
CGCTCGATCCTCTCCCACGCCACGGAGGTCACCGGGGTCCCACGGATCAACCTCCGGGATCGGGCGCTGTTCGCGGTGGATGAGCTCACCGGCCTGATCACCGCCGTGGCACTGGTTCGGCCGGACCGCAGTCTCTACAGTGTGACGGTGGATTCGGTTTTCAAGAAGTGGAAGGATAAGCGGTTCGCAGCGGGCGTGAATCGGGCGGACATTGAACGGGGGGCGGCGGAGCTGGGGGTTCCCCTGGATCAGCATGTGGCCATCGTGCTGCAGGCGATGCAGGGGATCGCCCCGATCCTCGGCCTGGATGGTTCCTCTCCATGAGCGAGACCCCTCTCTATAGCCCGTTCCGACGATGCCCTCAATGCGGGATGCCGGTCTCGCGACGGTCCCGCACCTGCTGGCGTTGCCGCGCGGATCTCACGCAACCTTCCGAAACCCTAGAGCCCGAACCGGAGCCGCCGATCCCCTGGCGGTCCGCCCTGTTAGGGACCGCGTTGGTCCTCCTGCTCCTGGCGGGCGGGGGATGGTGGGTCATCCGCATGGCCCGCGCGGCGATGACCCGTCCGACGCCCACGTCGACCCCGACGTCCACGCCGACCCGAACGC
>JANXAX010000485.1 GCA_025062175.1 Anaerolineae bacterium
TCGGCCTGATAGGCCTGAGCAAACCGGACAGGCCATGAGGGAATGCGCGGCGCCACAACGTTGGCAGATTTGGTGATCCGGTTTACGGGCTGTGCCTGAAGTGCACCGATGACCAGTACTCCCTCAGTCCCGACCACTTCGGCCCGCGCGTCGTAGCCGTAGTCTGCCGGGCAGACCCCGTCTATCATCCCCATCGTCCCGTTGTCCAGCGCGATGTTTACCGTGGCAGTATCGTAGAAGCCTGGATATCGCTGGCGAATCTCCGGGACTTTAAAGGCTCCGGCGCGGGCAAAGATATTGGTGAATTCTCCTCCTCCCAGCCAGCGCACGGTATCAAAGTCGTGGCTGTTCACCTCGGCCAGCATCCCGTTGCTGAAGCGAATGTCGTGGGCCCACTCCGGTGGAAGGCCGGGGCCGCGCGTCAGCGTGCGGACAATGAGCGGGCGACCGATAGCTCCTTCGTCTATCTGACGTTTCGCCTCTACAAAAGGAGGGTCAAAGCGGCGCATAAAGCCGATCTGGAGAATCACACCAGCCTGCTGGGCTGCCGCTATCATCTGGTCACATTCTTCCAGCGTGAGGGCCAT
>JANXAX010000486.1 GCA_025062175.1 Anaerolineae bacterium
ACGCTCTGCACTCCTTCGGCGGCGACTGGTCGTGGGTGCCGCCCAAAGCCAATACCATCGGTCCCGCCGACATCCTGGGCGCGAAGCACCGCTCCTTCTGGCTGGATGGCGACCTGGGCGGGGGCGTGTCGTGGCAGCGTTTCATCGCGCGGCTGGTGGCGCACGGTCCCGTCAACACCTATGTGCCAGGAAGCATCCTGCAGACTGCTCGTACCGACTACACCCTGCTGGGCGGTGTGGCGGATAACGTGGAAATCCACATGAGCTGAGGTGCGACACCGTAGCAAGTACATCCTGTGCTTGAGTGTCTCACGGGCAAGATGCTCCTGCTACAATGGTACAAGGGAGGTAAACATCATGTCACAGTATGGCGTACTCGTTCATGGCGCAGGCTGGGTGTCTACGGAGCATGTGCGCGCCTATCAGCGCAACCCCTACACGGAGGTTGTCGCCATCAGCAGCCGTACTCGCGAGAGCGCGGAGAGGCTGAAGGAGACCACTGGGGCGGTCCACGCGAAGATTTACACCGACTACGAGCAGGCGCTCGCCGACCCCAACGTGCATCTGGTCTCCCTCTGC
>JANXAX010000487.1 GCA_025062175.1 Anaerolineae bacterium
TCTACGCTTTTCTTACTGATGCGGGGGGTAGTGCCCGTTTTGAACCTGCCCATCCGAAAGCCCAACTGGCGCAGCGACTCGGTTAGCCCCACAGCGGGCGGGTCGCCGTAGCGCGCAGCGCGGATCTTCTGCTCGCCAATATGACACAGCCCGTTCAGAAAAGTGCCTGTGGTGATGACGACGGCGTGGGCAGTTACTTGCGTAGCGTCGGCGTCCCGCCGACGAAACTCTACCCCCACGCACACCCCGTCGCGCGCAATCAGCCCTTCTACCGAGCCTTCGATTAGCGTTAGGTTCTTCTGTGCCTGCAAGGTGCGCAACATCTCGGCAGGGTAGAGAGCCTTGTCCGCGTGAGCACGGAGGGTGCGCACGGCGGGTCCTTTGCCTGTGCCCACAAACCGAATGTGCGTGAGCGTGCGGTCAGTGTTGATGCCCATCTGCCCGCCGAGGGCGTCGATCTCGCGCACCAGATGCCCTTTTGCGGGGCCGCCGATGGAGCAATTGCAGGGCATATGAGCGGTGCGCTCGATGTTGAGCGTAATCACAGCGACGCGGCAGCCCATCCGCGCG
>JANXAX010000488.1 GCA_025062175.1 Anaerolineae bacterium
AACCCGAAAAAGATGCCCACCAGCGCCGCGAAGCCGAACGCCAGCGCCACGCCCTCCATCGGCACCAACACTTTCCAATTCGCCTGCTGGCTGATGTAGCTCGCCGCGCCGTAGCCCAGCCCGATACCAATCAGCCCACCTACCACGCTGATGACCACCGACTCGATCAAGAATTGGGTCAGGATGTTCATGCGGGTTGCACCGACTGCTTTGCGTAGCCCGATCTCGCGCGTGCGCTCCGTTACGGAGACCAGCATGATATTCATAATGCCGATGCCGCCTACAATTAGCGACACCAGCGCGACGCCCGCCAGCAGGAAGGTGAAGGTGCGTGCCGTCTGCTCGACGGTTTGCACGAACTCGCCCTGATTGAACACACGGAAGTCAGGGTCGCCCCACGGCGGGATGCGATGGGTGCGCATCAGCGTTTCCTCCACGCACTGTTGTGCCTGCTGCATCACCGCGCCGCCCGCCGCAGCCTGCACGCTGAGACCGTCCACATGCTCCACCCCCATCAGGCGGCGCATGGCGGTTGAAAGCG
>JANXAX010000489.1 GCA_025062175.1 Anaerolineae bacterium
GGTGTCGTCAGCGTTCCGGGAACCGGTGGAGGCTCGTTCGTCCTGGCTGATCTCCCGGGATTGATCGCTGGTGCGTCGCGTGGTCATGGCCTTGGGCTGGAGTTCCTGCGCCACGTCGAGCGGACGCGTCTCCTCATCCATGTCCTGGATGGTGCTGGTGGCGTGGAGGGACGCGATCCGATCGAGGACTTCCAGACGGTCAATGCGGAGCTGGTCGCGTATTCGCCAGCGCTCGCAGGCAAGCCACAGCTCGTCGCGGTCAACAAGATGGATCTCCCGGAAGCCCAGGCGAACTGGCCACGCGTCTCCCGAGCGTTCGAGCGACTCGGGTACGCCGTCTATCCGATCGCTGCAGCAACCGGGCACGGCGTCGGAGAACTGATCCGGGCGACTTGGGAACGGCTGCAGCAGATCCCGAGACCGGAACGGCTCGCGCCACCGGTTCGGACTTACCGTCTGTACACGCTCGATCGCTCCCAGGATCGCTGGGAGGCTGTGCGTCTCGCTCCACACCGCTTCGCCTTGCGCGGACC
>JANXAX010000048.1 GCA_025062175.1 Anaerolineae bacterium
GAGCGCCGCCGCGTCGCCGCTGTTGATGTCGGGCGCCAGATAGCGGAAGGTCTGCAACACCGGCGTGCGCCACACCGGCGCCAAGGGGTTGGGCCGGGACGTATAGCCCGAGACCATGGGCTTGCCATGTACCGTCTGGAAGAGCAGGTTAGCCGGCCGATCCCAACCGTCCATCGGGATGTCCATGATGGCAAACTCGTCCGCCTCGCGCGCCAGCTGGTGATGGAAGGGATGCGTTTCAGGGAAGCTGATAGGATAGGGCACGGCGAGATATTCCACCCCGATGACACCGGTCAGGACGAGGGTGACCAGCAGAAGCAATCCCTTCGATCGAAGGTGTTTCCGGCGCGCATCCACTCTCCGCAACAGCCATGCGCTGCCCAGCGCCGCCAGCACGCCCAGGCTCAACATCACCACCACCGCAAAGCGGCTCACCGAGCGCGCGATGCGCAACAGCGGGAACAGATGGTTGAGCAGAGCATAAGGCAACGGGATCGGGCCAATGGCGCCCCAACGAGTCTCTCCCCCGATGTGCAACCGCGGCCCCAGCGCCAGCACCGCGAAGAGCAGTGTGGCGACGCCCCACAACGCCGCCCCCTGCCGACGGCTGAGCACAGCGATGAGCGCCAGCACCAGCACACTGTAGCCGACAAACACGGTGCGCTCGGAAAGGCTGGCGGTGAAGCGCTCGGCCCAGGTGGCAGCCCACGTCCCCCACCAGGGATGCAACGTCGAAGGGGTGAAGAAGGCCGTCAGATCCGCGGAAAGGCGCTCGGCGCTGTCCCCCGGCGGCACCATATAATCATCGCGCAACGTCTCCTGTACCATGGGAATCCACAACATCGCGGTGGCGACCAGGAAGAACAGACCAGTTATGGCCAAGGCGATGGTCACTCTGGCCGCGACGGCGCGGGTGTGCTGTCGTGCCAGTGTCCACGCCCAAAAGAGGATACTTAAGAGCACCATGTAGAAGGCATAATACCAGTCGCATAGGGCGACCAGTACCAGCAGGAACGCAGCATACAAGGAGTAATACAATGCCGTCTTGAACCAGCGCCCTTGTGGCTGGACGACACGGCGCACCAGCACCAGCACCATCAGCACGTAGAAGGGCAGCCATTCCAGCGAGATGAGCTGCATATGCCCGAGCAGGTGAGCCATATGATAGGGCGAGAAGACGAACACAAAGCCGCTCACGAAAGCAGCCATGTGTCGCAAGAACGTGTTACGCTCCCCTTGCAAGACCCAGAGCGCCAGCAGATAGCTGCCATATCCGCCGATGACGAAGCTGAAGAGTGCTGCACTGTTATAGGCCACCAGCTCGCCAGCGTTGAGCGTCAGCGGCAGGAAGGTCAAGCCGTTGAAAATGTTGAGCGTGTGGAAATAGAGGTGCACTCCCGCGGGGTAGTCCAGCAGACGAGTGAAATAAGGGTTGCTGCCTTCGATTAGCAAGGCACGCTTCACCCACCACAGGTTCCAGACGTTCTGCCAGCCATCGAAGCCGTCGCCCGGGATGGCGCGGGTGAACTCGCGGACGAGCGGGTAGGTCAACAGCAGCGCCAGCGCCAGATAGCTGAACAGGGCGATCAAATGGGGAAGGTAGCGTCTTCGGTCGGTGTACATCTCATTCGGCTGTTATGGTCACGGGATCTGTCCACCTAAAATGGAACGGTCGTAAGGTCACCTGCCAGTTGCCTCTACCCATGCGGCTCGGCCTTAGCCCCGCATCGTCCCAAAGACGAAATGCACCCCAGGGAACCGTTCATTCCCGCGGCACGTCTTCTTACAAAAGTCTATGTATCCGTGTCGCGGGGTTGGATGGATTATACCTGCATCCCGGCGTGGCGAAAAAGGGGAACGGTTCGAGTTGGGGATGAGCTGAAGCGGCGACCCAGAGTTGTGGTAGTATCCGCGCCGCGACCGCGCAGGAAGGAGCTTGCCTCGTCCCAGCCGTCTCCCACGAAGGGGAGGGGATCGTTTCGCGCCACAGGGCTAAAGCCCTGGGCAAGCTCCCAAGACCTGCGGGCCGGCTGGTGCCGGATGAAGTCGGCCTCGGCCGACTTGAGCTACCAGCTGCGGGCCTGAGCCGGTCGACATTCGGAAAGGGGATAGGAGATGAGGGTCACATTGGCCCCCCGCATCACGAGTGGCGACACAGCATGCCGTGCCTCTACAAGCCACCACGCGGGTCGCTCTTACAAGCGCATTTGTACTTTTCGGATGCGAGAAGCATAATAAGTACGTGACGGCGTTCCGGTTTAGCTGGGCGCTTTGTAATGCAGCACTCGGATAGGATGAAAGGAGATAGTATGATGAAAGGCATCGGCCAAGCTAAGTGGTGGTATGGCACGTTGGTGATGATGCTCGCTCTGGCAGGATGGGGAGCGGGTTGGTGGGGACTTCACCATGGTGTCGGCCTGATACCGGACGCACGGGCTGCCGAGCCCGTGACCGCGAGCGCCGAGGTGCCATGGGGACGCATCGCCTTCAGCTTCTGGAACCGCGCGCCGGAGCGCTGCACCTATGAGATCAACGTGATCGACGTGGCGGCGTGTCTGCAAGGGCCTGCGGAGTGCCAGGCCAAACGACTGGTCTTCCCTTTGAATAATGTCAGCGAGCCGGCGCTCTCCCCTTCGGGTCAGCGTCTCGCCTTCCGTGGTTGGGGTGAGCCCCCCAGCAAGGACAGCCCATTCTACGGATGTGCGCCGGCGATCAAGGTGCGCGCCCTGGCCAACACGCGGCTCGACGGCAGTGACTTGCGCGTCACGGGTGGCTTCTGGGAGGACGCCCATCCCGACTGGTCGCCGGACGGGCTGCGCCTGTTGTTCGACAGCACCCGCATAGGAGATGAGATCAGCCGCATCTACGTGATCGACGCCGACGGGCGCAACGAGGGCGACCTGCGCATCATCGGGCAACATCCTTCCTGGGCCCCGGACGGTCAGCGCTTCGTCTACCGCGGCTGTGACCTCACCGGCAACCGCTGTGGCCTGTGGGTCGCTTATCCGTGGCCGGTCAAGCCTTGGGAGACGGGCCAGAACATGGTGGGCCCCATCGTCCTCGACGAAAAGGCTGCCCATCCCGACTGGTCACCGGTGGCGGATGAGGTGGTCTACCAGACGCCCAGCGGCGGTATGTGGAGCATCGTGCGAGTCGAGGTGCGCCTCGTCTCCGAGGCGAATCCGCCTGTGCCGCAGGTGCTGCTGCGCGCGCCAGGGCGCCACGGCCTGCCGGCCTGGTCGCCCGATGGGCAATGGATCGCCTACGTCTCGGACGCGGACGGCAACTGGGGCATCTGGATTATGCGCCGCGACGGCAGCGAACAACGTCGCCTCTTCGCCTTTGACGGGGGTGTGTACGAGCTGCCCCGCGCCGGAGAGCCCTATGGCACCCGCGACTGGTTGGATGAGCAGATTTCGTGGTCGCGCTAGTATTGCGTTAACGCGGAGCCGCAGAAAACCTTTGGACCGCGAAACGCGCCGAAGACTATGCAAGAGGCGAAACGCTTCGTATTTCCAGCCGCTCTTCAGGTTCGCGGTCCGGATGAGGGCAAACCAGGCCGTGCGCCCGTGGGCGGCCTAAATCGCTCGCAGACGGTCGCGACGTCATTCGTCGCGCAAAGATGAAACAGAGACCAAACTTTCAAATAGGGGGGATTTGAGCGATGAAACGGTTATCTAACCCGATCATCTGGACTGTGGTGCTGATCACGGTCCTGTTGGTGGTGGGTGTACTGGCGGCCTACGCCCAAGAAGGGCAGACGGAGTTCGTGGTGCTCAATTATGTGGGCAAGGAGCTCTCCTTCACCCTGGATGGCGTACAGTACAGCGTGCCAGCGGCCCAAGATGGACAGCCGGGTATGTTGCGCTTTACGCTGACGCCCGGCAAGCACGAGTACACCGGCACGGTGCCGGGCGGCCCGGGCGCGAACGGCTTGGTGGAGCTGGCATTGGGCCAGCAGTACGTGCTGGGAGCACGGCTGGATACCCAGCCAGCGCGCCTCTCTCCTGAGGGCAAGGTGATCGAAGAGCCGCGCGATGTGCTCGTCTTCTTCGAGGCGAGTTTGCAGCCCGCGGCGCCTACCCCTGCGGCGACACGCGTCCCATTGCAACCTATCCCGGCCAGCCTGGGTGCGCTGGTGTTTGACAATTACATCGGCGAGGAGCTGGTCGTCGATCTGCAGGGCAACCTCTACCGCGTGCCAGCCAACGGACGCCTCCAGGTGAACCTGGCGCCGGGCGAATACGCCTACAGCGCCAGCGCAGGTATCTCTGGGACGAGCGGCACGGCGGAAGTGCGCGCCGGCGCCTACACCGGCCTGGGCTTCAGCCGCGAAGTGCCGCCCACGCCCACTTACGAGCTGGGCAAGGAAGCGCCGACTGTGGCCGTGCCCAGGATCTTCGTGACCCCGGTCGACCTCAGCGCAGAAGTGCCGACGAGCACCCCAACTCCCTAAGGCGTGCCACCCCGCCACAAGCTAAGTAGATAGGGCCATGTCTGCGACATGGCCCTCTTTGTTACAGAAACAGTGTGGTTCCTTCGTGCGTATCCTTTTACCAGGTATTAGCTCTCTCTTTACGTCACCTTTACTTCGTGTTAAACACTGCGTGCTACTCTGGCTGTGGCACAGTCGGTGATCAGCCACAAGCACAATTTTCAGAAAAGGGAGGAGTAGCAAATGTCAAAAGGAAAATGGTGGTCTGTTCTGTTTGCAGTGTTGGCTTTCCTGCTCATCGTCCCGTTCCAGGCTTGGGCCGCGGAGCCGGAGCTGTTGATCTCGCTGGATGACCCGATGGCCGCCTTCTTGGAAAGCCGCGCATATGCAGCCAAGATGGGCGCCACCGCCGAGTTCCGCAAGATGGAATGGGTGGCCGTGGACCCGAACGCGAAGAAGCTCTACATCTCGATGAGCGAGGTCAACAAGACGATGAGCGACGGCAAGGGCGACATCAACGTGCCCGAGAACAACTGCGGCATCGTCTATGAAGCCGACCTGGATGACAACTATAACATCAGTATGCTCAAACCGCTTGTCGTCGGCGGGCCATACAACGCTGAGGCCAAGGAGAATCAGTGCGCACTGGACGCCATCTCCAACCCCGACAGCCTCTACGTAGACCCGTATGGCAACCTGTGGATCGGCGAGGACACGGGCTATCATGTCAATAACTTCGTCTGGCGCTGGGACGGCAAGCGCCTGCAGCGCTTCGCCGCGATGCCACTTGGCGCGGAGGTGACCGGCATTCTGGTGACTTCCAATGGCGATGTATTCTTCAGCGTACAGCATCCTGGTGCGCTGAATATGTATCCTTTCAACCGCGCCGCGGTGGTGGTCATCAACGGCTTCAAGGCGAATGACCCCTTTGAAGACCTGCCCGTGCCCACGGGGGATGCTATGCGCACCGTGACCGTGGCTGCGGGTGAGGTGCAGGTCCTGGCGCGCGTGGGCGAGCTCATCCCCAACGATGCCCGCCAGATGGTCTGGGGTCAGGTGAACAACCTCGCCGGTCGCCACCAGGTGACGTGCAACCATCCCGACGGCAACATCTGGCTGCCGACCAACGAGCAGGGCACCGAAGGCTATCTCTACACCAACTATGAGTGCCGCCCCGGCACCGTCGGCAAGATGTACATCCGCCACACCGGCGAGCGCTGGGAAGTCCTGGAGGGTGAGCAAGTGGACTTCGCCTCGGTGCGAGGGACATGGAACAACTGTGGCACCAGCACCACCCCGTGGATGACCGGCCTCAGCGGCGAGGAATATGAGCCTCTGGCCAGCAAGGCCGACTGGAAGACCAACGTGGCCGAGATGACCGCCTACCTCGGTGAGCAGGCCAATCCCTACGACTACGGCTGGATCGTGGAGCTCATCCCCGACGCCTATGGCGACTACATCGAGACCCAGGTGGTCAAGCACTATGCGCTGGGCCGCTTCAGCCACGAGATGGCGATCGTGATGCCCGACAAGAGGACCGTCTATCACGGTGACGACGGCACCGGCACCGTCCTGTTCAAGTCGGTGGCCGATACCCCTGGTGACCTGAGCGTTGCCACGCTGTACGCCGCCAAGGTGACCCAGAACCCAGACGAGACGCTGAGCCTCGAATGGGTTGAGCTGGGCAACGCCAGCGACGAGGATATCTACGCTGCCATCCGCAGCATCCAGCTGCCCGAGTAATTTGCCGGCCTGACCGCTAAGAACCCTACCCCTCAAGGAAGCCACGCAATGAGGCGTGGCTTCTCCTCTTTGGGAAAGAGTTTTCTAGCGAGGACAACAGGTGGCAAGCGTTACGAAGAAGTTCGAGCGCCGTTAGAAAAGTGCGGGTTGCTGCGGCGCTTTATCTTCGGGGAAGGGCAGGCCCAGATGCTCATAGGCGCGCCGCGTCGCCACGCGGCCGCGCGGGGTACGGTCCAGGAAGCCCAACTGCAACAGGTAAGGCTCGACCACATCCATAATCGTGTCACCCTCTTCGCTCAGGCTGGCGGCGATGGTCTCCAGCCCGACCGGCCCGCCGCCGAATTTCTCAATCACCGTGCGCAACACCTTGCGGTCCAGGTCATCCAGGCCCAGTTCGTCCACGTCCAACAGCGCCAGCGCCTCGCGGGCCACCTCGCGTGTGATCACCCCGTCGGCGCGCACCTGCGCGTAGTCGCGCACGCGCCGCAGCAGGCGGTTGGCAATGCGCGCGGTGCCGCGCGAACGCGCCGCGATCTCTGCGATGCCACCCTCATCGATGGCCGTGCGGAGCAGGCGCGCCGCGCGGCGAATGATCTGCGCTAACTCCAGAGGGCTGTAGAAGTCCAGTCGGAAGACGGCGCCGAAGCGGTCACGCAGCGGTGCCGCCACCAGCGCCAGCCGCGTAGTCGCGCCCAGGATGGTGAAGCGCGGCAGGTTCAGACGGATGTTGCGCGCCCCCGGCCCCTTGCCGATGACGATGTCCAGTGCAAAATCTTCCATCGCCGGATAGAGCACCTCTTCCACCGGTCGGCTGAGGCGATGGATTTCATCGATGAACAACACATCCCCGCGCCGCAGGTTGGTCAGGATCGCCGCCAGGTCACCCGGCCGTTCGATGGCCGGACCCGACGTGATCTTGAGATTGACGCCCATCTCAGCGGCAATAATGTGCGCCAAGGTGGTCTTGCCCAGCCCGGGCGGGCCATAGAGCAGAATATGGTCGAGCGTCTCGTCGCGCGCCCTGGCAGCGGCGATGAGAATGCGCAACGTCTCCTTGACGCTCGCCTGACCGACGAACTCATCCCAGGTGCGCGGCCGCAGGCTGGCGTCTAGCTGGGTCTCCTCGGGTCGAGTGTGGGGTGAAACTGTACGCTCGTCCATCGAGCCTATTATAAGCGCGACGGGGGAATTATGAAAAACTGCACGGACTCAGGGGGTATCGCGCTTGACTGCGCCGCGACCACCGGGAAGCGGCAACATGCTACTCGCTCACGCGCGCGGCGGCGTTCTGCGTTTTTGCGCCGCGCGCGCACGCAGATACCATGCGCCGGCCAGTGCCACCACCGGCACAGCCAGCCCCCCTAGGCCTGGCCACACAGACCCGGAGGAGGATGCCGAAGGAGAGGCTGCCCTGGATCCGGTCGAAGTCGACCAGGTGAGGAGCAACGCCACCAAAGCATCGACATCGGTATCGTGTAGTGGCCCACCCTCGGACTGTGACCACGCACGCATCGCCGTTCCCTGGATCCCCTGGGTGATGACATGCCGCAGGTACAGATCAGCACGGATGACCGGCCAGGCGCGCGCCAGGCGCGGTGCCGGATAGCCGGCGCCGGATTCCCCATGGCAGCGGCGACAGTGCAATCGGTACAGCGCTTCTCCCCAGGCAGCATCTCCCTCGACCGCCGGCACCACCGGGGGTCGGATCGGCACCAGCGCCTGCGGGTCGGGCGTCGGCGGAGCCAGCACCTCAGCGGGCAGCGCCGGCTGGCTGCCCAGCCGCTCCCAAGCCATGATATAAAAGACAATCGCCGCGATTTCGCGGTTGTTGAGCGGTCCGCCCTTGATGCGTGCGAAGGGTTTCATCTGCGTGGATGTCTTGCCGTTTTGAATCACGTGCAGCAGGTCCGCCTCGCGTTTGCCTCGTCCCTGGCGCGTGTCCCCGTAGCTCTGATGGCAGCGGTGGCAATACTGGGTGTAAAGCCAAGCGCCATAGGCCAGCGGGTTGCCCTGGGCGATGTGCTTGATGCGCGCATCCATCATCACGCGCGCAAAGACCGCCGTGGGAGTCGGAGTGGGCTGCGCCTGGGCAGTCGGGCGCGTGGGAGTGGGCGTGGCCGTCGGTTGGGGTGGCAACGGAGCGGTGATCGGAGACGCGCCCTGTTCCTCCCACGCCATGATATAGGCCACCAGCGCCTTGATCTCCTTGGAGCCGAGCGAACCACCGTAGCGACGCCCCCAGCGCACTTCGCATCCCTCGGATTCAATCTCACGGACCAATATGTCGCGCGTCTTGCCACGTCCCACCCGTTCGCGCTCATAGGCCCCGTGGCAGCGCACGCAGTTGCCCTCGTACAGCCAGGCGCCGTAGACCACCGGGTCAGCAAACTCCGGTGGCGTCCCCTCCTGCGCCAGCACCGCCGAGGTGAGCAACACACACCCAAAAAGCAACACCAGACCCAGCCACAACACCCCGTTGCTCCATGTCCTCATAACCACTGCTCACTCCATCCTAGCGCAACGAAAGCAGAAAGGCCACCAGCATGTCAAGCTGTTCTTCGCTGAGGACGCCGCCACACATGTTCTCGCGCGCAACCTCTTCAAACCCTTCCACGAAATAGGCATTCGGGATCAGGACTGACTCGCGCAAGTACGTTTCCGCGTCGGTCTCCTCTTTGCGTGTGGCGGCCGAGGTTGCGACATGGTCCAGCACCGGGCCGATGGTGCCCTCGCTCAACCCGGTGACCGTGTGACAGCGACCGCACGCTGCAGCGACGAAGACCTCGCGTCCGCGCGCGATGACCTCGGGATCATCTAACTGCACCTTAGGTATTTCCAGAGTAGGCAATGTCACTTCGCCGAGCGCTGTGGCGCGCCAGTTGAGCACAAAGGCGGTCAAGGCTTGGATTTCGTCGGGGCGAAGCGCGCCGCCGACCTCTTGTGACCAGGCGGGCATCACCACGACCCCATCGCCGGCATAGAGGGGGCGCGTCGCCACCACCCGTCCCAGCGCGATCGTGGCACGCACGTATTCCTCTAGAGTGCCTGGCCAGCCGACCTCCTGCACCCTTTGGGTGAAGAACTGGCGCTCGTTCAGGCCCGGACCCAACTGGCCGGCGCCTTGACCATCCGCACCGTGGCATGTGCGACAGTGTTGATCATATAGCCCGGCGCCGACCTCGACGGCGCGTGCCCATTGCGCCGCGGCCGTGCGCGCCATACGCTCCTCCTCGACCCAAGCGGCGTAGAAGAGCAATCCTAAAGTGGCGAAGACGGCCGCAAGTCCCAACCCTAGTTCGACAGTACGGCGCATGACAGGTGCTTATCCCCCTCTCGGCTTTCCCAAGCTAGGGTGCTGAAGCGGACAGCGGACTTTCCCACGCAGATGGAGCGGGAGGAGTAACAGACGCGGTGATATCCCCGTCGCGCTGCCGGTGGATGTAGACGACGCGTTCGTAGGACTCCGCGTTGGGTGTCGTGATGCGCAGCGTGATGCGCTTCAGGTCGCGCTGGCGTTCCTCGATGAGCAGCACTGCCTGTAGGGCAGGCAAGTCGCCACGCGCCACGGCGGCGTTAATGCGCGCTTCGAGTGCCTCCCACGCGCGCGCCAGCGCCGGCGGCATAGTGCTGGGATCTGTGCGGTTGACAAAGTAGACCCCCACCACCAGCTCGTCGTAGGGAACGGTGTGCAAAATGCCAACCCCCTCTTCAGGCGCCCAATCTTGCCCGATGCGCACCGCCGCCGGCATCTCGATGCCGTAGCGATGACTGCCCATATAGGTGAGCACGCCCATCGCCACGACGAAGACAGCGCCGAGTGTCAGGGCAAGCGGCCGATACCGCGCCAGACGGCGTGGGTTTCGGTCCAGATAGGGCAATATGAACAACAACAGGAAGATGACCAACGGCGCCCACACCCCCATCAACTGCCTGTCGCCCAGCTTGAGCAGACCTTGCACCCACAGGAAGAACCACGGCGCTTCTGTGTCTAGTGGGGTGTGGCGCGGGTCGGCATGGTGCTCCAGCGGAGCATCATACACGAACAGACAGACGGCGACCACGAGGAATAGAGTGATACAAGCGAGGAATAGCTCGTGGAACAGCACATCCGGGATGAAAGGAATGCGTTGGCGTGCCGCCTGGCGCTGCGCCTCCGGCAGGCTACCCTCTTCGACCGCCGCCGGAAGTGAGATGCCATGCAGCCGCGCCACGCGATAATAGTGTACGCCGAGCACCAAGATGGCCAGGAGAGGCAACAACACGACGTGCGCCAGATAGAAACGCAGAAGGCCAGCCGCGCCGATCTCCGGAGCACCGCGCAAGATCAGGTTGACTTCGCGTCCAATGAACGGCACCGCTTCAGCCATGCTAGTGCCAATCGTGATCGCCCAATAGGCCAGCTGGTCCCAGGGCAGCAGATAACCGCTGAAGCCCAACCCCAAGGTGATCACTAGCAACATCACGCCGGTCACCCAGGTGAAGCGGCGTTCTCCCTTGTAAGAAGCAGTGACGAAGGTGCGCACCATATGCAACAGGGCACAGGCGATCATCGCCTCTGCGGCAAAGCGGTGCATGTCGCGCATGAGGGCGCCGAAAGGCACCTCGCTCATGATATGCTGGATAGAGAGGTAGGCCTTCTCCGGCGTCGGCACATAGTACACCATCAAAAAGAGCCCGGTGATCACTTCGAGGAAGAAGAAAAACACGGTCAGGTAGCCCAGCCGGAAGGTGTGCGTGAAAGCGGTGCTTCCTTTGAGATAATAGCGCGGCCGCATGTGTAGCAGAAAGCTGAGCACATGGGCGAGCGGGCGCGGATTAGGCCGGCGCGTGGGGGGCGCATCTTGCAGGATGGCGCGCCATTCCTCCAGATCGAGCCCAGCGAAGAACGCACCCCCAAGACAGCCTGGCCGACGGGAGAGTTGAGAGGCAGTCGATGCCGCTGGCGAGAGAAGCTCTTGCTCGTCCACCTAGACGGCCTATGCACCTCCCTTGAGCTTCGAGCGGGTGTCCACGCGCACCTCCGCGTCCTCGGGATAGAGGAAACGCGTTGTATCCGCTGAGAGCACTTCCATCACCGGCAATGGCGCCCCACTGCCCCGGTCGGTCTCGGCCCAAACGTCCCCATTGCGGCCTACGATCTGGACCACAAAGCGGTCGAGCGCACGAGGCGCCGGTCCTTTGAGAAGAGCGCCGTCGCGGTCGAACACAGAACCGTGACACGGGCACACAAAGTGCGCCTGTTGGGCATTCCAGTTACACAGACAATCGAGGTGGGTACAGGCGCTGTATAACGCCAGCACACCCCGCTCGGTATGCACCAACCAGAAACGGCCCTCCGGATAGGCGACGGGCGCGCTGCCGGGCGTGGGCAGGTCGCTCAGTCGCCCGACGGCGACCACATCGCCGAAGGCGCCGGCCCGCGCCCGCGGCAAAAGATAGTCGATCAGCAGACGTACAAAACCCAAAGTCAGCAGGCCGGACAAAACCAACCAGAGATAACTCAACAGCTCACGGCGCGTCAAGGGTGCGAGTCCTGTTCCATATTTCGGCGGCTGCATAGGCCCTCCATATCACCGACCACCCAGTATTTAATCCTAGAACGGAGGAGCTAACGCGATGTTTCCGGCAGGTTAACAGTGCGTTAAAAGCTCGCCGTGACCGCGAGAGCAATCGCGATGCCGCTTGCGGACGCATCCAGCGCGGTTGAAGCCTTGCTTTGCGCGGCGGATGAAACGTACCCTATATGTGCGATTGCGCCCTTTTCCGGACTCGTGTAGACTGCAGCCTATCTGTGCCGCGTGTGCCACAAAAACTGTGTAGATTGGGGCTCAACGAAGCGAGCGAAGCTTGGAGGAGGTGCTGAAATGGAATTCTCGCAGCTGATTCG
>JANXAX010000490.1 GCA_025062175.1 Anaerolineae bacterium
GGTGCCTTGGATGGCGTCGCGGACGGTGGCGTCGTAGAGGTCGTCGTAGTAGTCGGCGTGTTTGCGGGTGTGTTCGACGAGGGAGATGGGCATGCGGTAGAAGGCGTTGCGGGAGCGGATGAGTTTGGGGCGGTAGCGTGCGGTGAGGAGGATGTGTGCTTCGTACCAGCTGGCTTCGCGTTCGAAGAGGGGGGTATAGGTATCGGTGTAGTAGTACCAGCGTTTTGTATCGTGGTTGTAGACTTCGTAGAGGGTGATGTAGTCGGTTTGGTGGTTTTGGGAGTCGTAGCGGATTTCGGGCAGCCCGTGTTGTTCGAGTTGTTGGAGGGGTTGTTTGAGGAGTGGGAGGTGGTTTTTGTGGATGTAGATTTCGCGGAGTGTGAGTTCGGGTTCGTCGAGTTCGCCGTGCCAGTTGAAGGTTTTGGGGTCGATGGGTCGGATTCCGATGGGGGTGATGGCGATGCCGCTGACGCCGCAGGCGAAGTACCACCAGTAGGCTTGTTCGAGTTTGCGTCGGAGTTCGCGTTGG
>JANXAX010000491.1 GCA_025062175.1 Anaerolineae bacterium
GACACCGGCTCGTCGCAGCAGGCGCGCGAAAGCGAGCGCGCGCTGGGCGAAGTTCATCGTCGCCGTCATGGTTCCGTACCTCTAGCAGCCCGAGCGGGCCGTCATTGCGCATCTTGGGTCGCCGCTGCGACCAGTTCCTCCAGGCGCTTCTTGCGGATGTGCTGGAGATCCTCCTGGTGCTTGAGGATGGCACCGAGCGTGGCCGAGGCGATTTCGACGCTGAGCTGACTCTGGTTGAGCGCGAGCAAGGCAGCGGCCCAGTCCAGCGTCTCGGCGACCCCCGGCAGCTTGTAGAGATCCTCGCGCCGCAGCGCCTGGATGAAGCGGGCGACCTGGAGCGCCAACCGCTCCGGGATCCCCGGTAGCTTGACGCGCAGGATTTCGAACTCTTTCTCCAGCGTCGGATAGTCGATCCAGTGGTAGAGACAGCGCCGCTTCAAGGCGTCGTGCAACTCGCGCGTCCGGTTCGACGTGATGATCACGTACGGCGGATGCTCGGCGCGGATCGTCCCGATCTCCGGGATCG
>JANXAX010000492.1 GCA_025062175.1 Anaerolineae bacterium
TGTTAGCCAAGCTTCGGCACCTACTTCCGGTGCCGCACGGCAACCGATGTATGCACGAGTTTGTGGCTTCTGCAGCTCGGATAAAGACCGAGCGAAATATCTCGGCCATGGATATTGCCAAGAGGCTACTCGATTACGGTTTCCATGCGCCGACCGTTTACTTTCCTCTGGTGGTACGCGAATCGTTGATGATCGAACCCACCGAAACAGAAAGCCAAGAAACCTTGGATGCTTTTGCCGCCGCGGTGGAACGCATTCTATCGGAGCCGGCGGAGCTTCTGCACGATGCCCCCCACCATATGCCCATCAGTCGGCCGGATGAAGTCCGCGCTGCCCGCCAACCAATCCTTGCCTGGCAGGAGGAGCGACGGTGAGCTCGTGTCGCCTCATATTTCATCCGGCGACCTCCGGAACCTGGAACATGGCCGTCGACGAAGTACTCTTGCGACAAGCGGATCGCCACGGCCCGGCACTCCGGTTCTACCAGTGGACACCGGCTACCCTGTCGCTGGGTTAT
>JANXAX010000493.1:0-260 GCA_025062175.1 Anaerolineae bacterium
CGGTGGCCCAGGGCCTGCTGACCGTCCTGGCGACAGTGAACACGATGCGCCTCCTCTTCCCGGACCGCTCCGGTTGGGCGTTGGGGAGTGGTCTCCTGGTGGCCGTCAACCCGATGTTCCTCTTCATCACCGCATCAGTGAACAACGACGCGCTGGTCAACGCTGCTACCGCTGTTGGCCTCTGGATTCTGGCCCTCATCTGGCGCCGGGGCTTCTCCTGGCCGCGCGCAGCGCTGCTGGGGATAATACTGGGCACGGCC
>JANXAX010000493.1:270-508 GCA_025062175.1 Anaerolineae bacterium
GAAACTCAGCGGCCTGACCATCTGGCCTCTGGCACTGGCAGTAGTGCTGGTCAGAGCGCCACGCCTTTCTCAAAAGGCCCTGGCCTCCTTGGCGGTCTTTTCCATCGCTCTGGCCCTCTGTGGCTGGTGGTTCTGGCGCAACTGGGTCCTCTATCAGGACCCCTTCGGTCTCAACGTGATGCTGGACATCGTCGGGCATCGGCGGGCTACCCCCGCCGACCTCCTGCGGGAGTTCCAG
>JANXAX010000494.1 GCA_025062175.1 Anaerolineae bacterium
TGTACCGACAGCACCAGCGGCGTGGACAGCCCTGCCAGCAACAGGTAGGCTTGCTCCCAGCGCATCCAGTGGATGGCGGAGTTGCGCCAGCCGAGCGCGAAGATGCCGTTCACGATGCGCTGCAGGTGCGTCTTGGCGCGGTCGCGCGCTTTGGCGAGGTCGGGGATTAGCCCCATGTACCAGAACAGCACGGAGACCGTGAAGTAGGTGGAGACGGCGAACACATCCCACTCCAGCGGGCTGCGGAACTGGGGCCACATCGCCAGCCAGTTGGGGATGGGGAACAGCCAGTACGCCACCCACGGTCGCCCTGTGTGGAACAGCGGGAACAGCCCCGCGCACATCACGGCGAAAATCGTCATCGCTTCGGCGAAGCGGTTGATGGACATGCGCCACGCCTGACGCAGCAGCAGCAGAATCGCCGAAATCAGCGTGCCCGCGTGCCCGATACCAATCCACCACACGAAGTTGATAATGTCATAGCCCCAACCGACGGGCTGGTTGAT
>JANXAX010000495.1 GCA_025062175.1 Anaerolineae bacterium
CACGCTGGGCTACAAAATCGTGACGGTGATGCTGCTGGACGAGGAGAAGGGCGTGCTGGAGGTCAAAGCCACGCAAGCTGAAAGCGAAGAGTACCGCAACAAACCGCCTCTGCGCTTGGGCGAGAGCATCGCAGGGCGCGCGGCGGCTGAGGGGCGCATCATCGTCGTGCCCGATGTGCAAGCCAACCCCGACTACCGCTTCCCTGACCTTGCCAAGCGCGAAGGGCTACATTCGATGGTGTGCGTGCCGTTGCGTGTGCGCGAGAAAGTCATCGGCGTGCTAAACTGCTACACCGAACGCCCGCACCTGTTCACTGATGAGGAGCTGCGCACCCTCGAAGCCGTCGCCAACCAAGCCGCGCTGGCAATCGACCATGCCAAACTGATGGTACGCAGCGCCATCCTGCAAGAGATGCACCATCGTGTGAAAAACAACCTACAACAAATCGCCAGCTTGATGCGCCTGCAGATGTATTACTCGCGCTACAAGACAATCGAAGAGGTC